>NZ_WBKL01000079.1:0-109057 GCF_015714705.1 Nostoc sp. NZL
CCCCTGCCCCCTGCTCCCTGCTCCCTTGCTTCATCCCCACTCCCTACTCCCTCCTCTCCAGCATGATAGGAACTGCGAACCAGAGGCCCAGAACGGACATGGTTAAATCCCATTTCCCATGCTAATCTGCCGAGTTGCTCGAATTTCTCTGGAGTCCAATATTTTTGGACTGGCAGATGTTCTAGAGAAGGACGCATATACTGCCCGATAGTCAAGCGATCGCACCCCACAGACCTTAGATCAGCCATTGCTTCAACGACTTCATCAAGTGTTTCTCCGTGTCCCAGCATCAAACCTGATTTAGTGGGAATTGTCGAATCGATTTCTTTGACCATAGCCAATACCGAGAGCGAGCGATCGTACTTGGCTCCCCGGCGCACTGGCCCAGTTAGCCGTCGCACTGTCTCGATATTGTGATTAAAACAAGCTGGTTTGGCTTTTACAATCATCGCTATCCGCTGGCGCTGACCTGGCTCCCCAACACCAGCACCACCCCAAAAATCTGGGGTCAGCACTTCAATTTGAGTCTCTGGGTTCAACTGGCGGATAGTCGCGATCGTCGCCACAAAGTGCCCTGCACCCTGATCGGGCAAGTCATCACGCGCTACAGAAGTCAGCACCACATAACGTAATCCCAAAAGCTGCACTGCCTGTGCTACCTTTTGGGGTTCCTCTAAATCAAGAGCCATTGGTGCATGACCTTTATCTACTTGACAGAAAGCACAAGAGCGTGTGCAGGTAGGCCCCATTAGTAAGAAAGTTGCAGTTTTTTGGGCATAGCACTCCCCCCGGTTGGGACAGCGTCCTTCTTCGCAAATCGTGTGAATTTGGCGCTGCTTAATAATGCGTTGTACGGTAGATATTTCACTGGCTTTGCCAATAGAGCGACGTAACCAGCTGGGCATTGCCCTAATTTCAGACTTTAGTTCGGCTTGTTGTGACGAAATCATAGACATCCAAGCAAGATGCGGATATAGAGTACTGGTCTGTCAATTAACAAATGATAGATAAGAATAGACGCAGGGAGCGGGAGACACGGGGACACTCTTGATGAAGTCACCATCATCTCCCTTATGCCCTAGAGCAAAGCTAAAGCCTTAAATATCACCATGACATAAATTGAAAAGAGCGCAAGCAAAAGTTTTGTAAAACACCTCTAGGAATGCCATTTATACCGAAATATACTATCCCCCAATTCCTAGAAATTTTGTATATAGTGGGAGGATTCTCAAGGACAATCAGCAAAACTGCTATTTACACTTAAAGTTTCTGTTAGAGCAAACAGTCGTGGCAAGCAACAAGATTTTAGTTATCGATGACACTACAGTTGTCAGGGTAAAAGTACGAGAAATGTTGCCTCCGGGCAATTTTGAGGTACTGGAAGCAAAAGACGGTTTGGAAGGACTAAATTTCATCCTTCAGGAAAAACTCAGCCTGATTATGCTGGATTTCCTGTTACCTAAAATGAGTGGCTGGGAGGTTTTCCAGAAAGTTCAAGCCGATCCGGAGTTAAGGAAAATTCCTTTGGTGATCATGTCTGGTCGCAAGGAAGAGGTGACTGAGAAAATCACAGAACCCTTTGAATACTTTGAATTTCTGGGTAAGCCTTTTGATCAAAAGCAACTAATTGGCGCGATTAAGTTAGCTATGGCCAAGGCGAAACAGCCACGCCCAGAACTAGTCGCAGTAGGAGCAACATCTGCTGTCAAAAATAGCACAGCTACAACCGTTAGTGTCGCTAATATTACAGTAGCAACCCCTAGTGCTGTAAATACTGCGATGCCTACGGCGGCAAGCAACGCAACCCCTAGTAGCGGAGGAGTCTCTGACACAGACATTAATGCGTTGAATGAGAAAATTGTCAAAATGCAAGCTGAAATCGATGGCTTGAAGAAACAGCTAACTCAAGTTGTGACTTTTATTAAACAAAAAATCAAGTAGCATTTGTACTCGTTATTATTATCGCAGCCGAAAATACCCCGTCTCTAATAACGGGTGTCCGATTAAAAGCGGGTAAAAATAGTTAGTTCAAAAACACTTATGTTCACAAATCATCATTGACAACAAAATTCAAAATAGGAAAAATAACTAGCAATTATCTGCGCCTATATAAATTTTGAATTTTGAATTCCCTGATCGCGCAGTTTCTTCGCAAAAGAAGAGGTTGACAGTCTAGCAAAGCAGTTATAAACCCAATAAACCTGCCGCAGTTTGCTCTTAAGCTAAGGAAAACGGCAGGCTTTTTTGTTGTTTGATCTGCTACATCCAAAATCTACTTCACAACTTGATAGCTACTCCATAAATCTAAAGCAGCAAGAGCAAATATTTACCAAAGTAATTTGGTAGAAACGCGCTTGAAAACCTTATGTTCTTATACCAAAATTAGCCTTTCCAGAATTATATAGTTCAAGATCACATATTTAGTCAAAAATTCTATCTTCTGATATAAATTCCAGAAAAAATCCTATTTCATGATACCGATAATCTCCATACGGGAATACTAAGCCATAGAAACAAGAATTATGAGCATAGTCTACAATGTTAGTAGTATTAGATACATTATATGCATTTCCTGGCTATCGCATTACCGAGCAAATCTACTCCGGCAGTAAAACCCTAGTTTACCGGGGCATTAGAGAACAAGACCAAAAATTAGTCGTTCTCAAATTGATGCGGAATGAATATCCTACGTTTGCGGAAATCGCCCAGTTCCGGAATCAATATATCATCAGCAAAAACCTTGATCTTCCTGGCATAGTCAAAACCTATAGCTTAGAAAGCCACCGTAACAGCTACGTTCTAGTGATGGAAGATTTTGGTGGCATTTCCCTCCAAGACTGGCGATTGGAGGACAAGAAAAAGAAGGAAAACTGGCTTTCCCTCAATGAGTTTTTCCACGTTGCTATTAAAATAGCTTCTACCCTTGAAGGACTGCATCGCGATCGCATCATTCACAAAGACATTAAGCCTGCAAATATCCTGATAAATCCTAGTACAGATGAAATAAAACTGATCGACTTTAGTATTGCCACCCTGCTACCAAGAGAAATCCAATTTGTCACGAATCCCAACGTCTTAGAAGGCACTCTAGCTTACATTTCCCCAGAACAAACTGGAAGGATGAACCGAGGTATTGACTACCGCACTGATTTTTATTCCCTCGGTGTCACCTTCTTTCAACTCCTCACCGGACAGTTACCCTTCACCACTAAAGATCCGACGGAGTTAGTTTACTCTCACATTGCCAAGCAACCGCTAAAAGCCAGCCGGATTAACTTCAATATTCCGCCAATTTTGTCTGACATTATCAGCAAGCTGATGGCAAAAAATGCCGAAGACCGATATCAGAGCGCTTTGGGGTTAAAGCATGATTTGGAGGTGTGCCAAAGCCAGTGGCAAGCAACAGGAAGTATTGTACCCTTTGAACTAGGCGTGAGGGATATCTCAGACCGTTTTGTAATCCCCGAAAAACTCTATGGTCGCCAAACTGAAGTTGAAACCCTACTCGCTGCTTTTGGGCGCGTGGCAGACGGGGCAACAGAAATGATATTAGTTGCTGGTTTCTCTGGAATTGGCAAAACGGCTGTGGTTAACGAAGTCCACAAACCTATTGTGCGGCAGCGTAGTTACTTCATTAAAGGAAAATTTGACCAGTTTCAACGTGACATTCCTTTGTCAGGATTGGTGCAAGCTTTTCGGGACTTAATCGGGCAACTACTCTCGGAAAATGATGCCCAAATTCAACAGTGGAAAGCCAAAATCCTGCAAGAATTGGGTACACAAACTCAGGTGATTATTGATGTAATTCCTGAACTCGAACAGATTATCGGCAAGCAACCTCCGGTTACAGAAATCTCTGGCAGTGCTGCCCAAAATCGTTTCAATTTATTGTTTCAAAAATTTATCCAAATCTTTACAACGAAAGAACATCCCCTGGTTATCTTTCTGGATGATTTGCAATGGGCAGATATGGCATCTTTGAAGTTAATTCAGCTATTAATGTGTGAAACCACGTTATCTTCTCTCTCAGAAAAGATGGAAAATATGCGTGGAGCCAAGGGAGGTTTATTGTTAGTTGGTTCGTATCGAGATAATGAAGTGTCCAAGGCACATCCGCTTTATTTGACACTACAGGATATTCAGAAAGCAGGAGCAATTATTAATACGATTACCTTAGCGCCTTTAAATCAGGGTGATTTAAATCATCTAATTGCTGATACACTTCATTGCCCTGAAGTAGTTGCTGTTCCTCTCACCCAGATGGTGTTTGCTAAAACTAAAGGCAACCCTTTCTTTTCCGTTCAATTCCTCAAGTCTTTACATGACGACGGGCTAATTGCATTAAACTTTGATGTTGGTCATTGGCAGTATGATATTTCAAAAGTTAAAGAATTAGCTCTTACAGATGATGTAGTAGAATTTATCGCCCTGCAAATAGAGAAATTGCCAATCAATACCCAAAAAGTTCTGAAACTTGCTGCCTGTATTGGTAATCAATTTGACTTAAAAACTCTTGCGATCATCAATGAAAAATCTTTAGTAGATACAGCATCAGACTTGTGGCAAGCATTACTTGATGGGCTAGTTCTACCACAAACCGAAAATTACAACATATTTTCAAAAGATAATACTAATCAAGAATTCATTGCTCATGGAATAGAATCTACACAATTTTCAAATTCTAATTCACAGCTACCTAAATATAAATTCGTACATGATAGAGTGCAGCAAGCTGCTTATTCTTTGATTCCTGAAGAACAAAAAAAGCCAATTCACTTAAAAATTGGGCTACTGTTATTGAACAGTATTCCTGTCGCAGAACAGGAAGAAAAGATTTTTGAGCTTGTCAATCAATTTAATATAGCAGTGGAATTCATCTCTCATCAAGTTAAGCGAGATGAACTAGCCCAGATGAATTTAATTGCTGGACATAAAGCTTTAGCATCAACGGCTTATCTCGCTGCGGTTAACTATTTAACTACTGGTATTCAATTACTGGCAGCTGATAGCTGGGAGACTAAACATGATCTCACCCTGGCTTTATATGAGACTGCGACAGAGGCAGCATATCTAGCTGGCAAGTTTGAACAGATGGAACAATTAGCAGAAGTGGTGTTGGTACGTGAAAGACTACTAGAAAAAGTAAAAGTTTATGAAGTCAAAATTCAGGCTTATGGGGCACAGAACCAAGCACTGGAAGCTGTAAATACTGCAATAACCTTCTTGAAACTTTTGGGAGTGGAGTTTCCTGAGTATCCAAGCCAGTCTGATATTCAGTTAGCAATGGCAGAATTAACATCAAATCTTAATGGCAGGAGTATTGCAAACTTAATTAATCTGCCGGAGATGATAGAAGGGCTGGATATGGCAACTATGCGTATTTTATCAACTGGAGCCTCTGTTGCTTATGCAGTAGCTCCCGAACTGTTTTTGCTGATAACTCTCAAACAAATCAACTTATCACTCAAATATGGCAATACTCCTTCATCTGCCGTTGCCTACGTTAATTACGGGTTAATACTCAGCGGGGTAGTGGGAGAGATTGAATCTGGGTATCAATTTGGCCAACTAGCTGCAAGCTTGGTGGATAAGTTCAATGCTAAAGAAATTAAAAGTAAGATCATATTGACATTTAATACAGGTATTTTGCATTGGAAGGAACATACGAGGAAAATATTAAAACCTTTACTGGATGGTTACTCTTTTGGACTAGAAACAGGAGATTTAGAATTTGCAGCTTATTGTATTAATGCTTATTGCTACTCTGCGTATTTCCTCGGTAGAGAACTGACAGGGCTAGAACGAGAGATGGCAAATTACAGCAACGGTATCAGACAAATCCAGCAAAAAACAGTATTTAACTGGAGTAATATCTATCGGCAGAGTGTCTTGAATTTGCTGGGAACTGTAGCGAATCCCTGTAGTTTAATTGGTGAAATTTACGATGAAAATAAAATGCTACAGCTTCATATTGAAGCCAATGATGGAACGGGAATTTTTTATCTATATGTCACAAAGCTACATCTCTGTTTCCTATTTCAGGAGTTTTCTCAAGCAATTGAAAATGCCAACCTAGCAGAAAAGTACTTACAAGGTGGATCAGGACAGCTAGTAACTCCTCTTTTCTACTTGTATGATTCACTAGCAAGACTAGCTGTATATCCTAATGTATCCGGTTCTGAGCAAAAGTTAATTTTAGGTAAGGTTCAAGCGAATCAGCAAAAAATGGAGCATTGTGCACATCATGCTCCCATGAATTATTTACATAAATATTATCTTGTAGAGGCTGAACTTTATCGGATTGATGGTCAATATATCGAGGCAATAGAATTCTATGATCGTGCTATATTCCTTGCCAAAGAACATGAATATATTAATGAAGAAGCCCTAGCCCAAGAACTTACAGCCAAATTCTATTTAGAATGGGGCAAACATAAGATTGCCCAAACCTACCTCACAGATGCCTATTATAGCTACGTTCGCTGGGGAGCGTTAGCTAAAGTTGACGATTTAGCAAAACGCTATCCTCAATTACTCGCTCCTATATTCCAGCAAGAAAAACTGAGTATTCATTCCAGCAAGGAAAGCACTTCTTTCAATAGCACATCTCTATCCACGTTGAGTAATCAACAAACTGTTATTGGCTCGAAGACAAGTATTTCTGACTCTCTAGATTTAGCCGCATTTATTAAAGCATCTCAAGCACTCTCTGGGGAAATCGAGCTTGAGCGACTACTTTCTACTTTAATGAAAGTTGTAATGGAGAATGCAGGAGCCTCTAAATGTGCTTTGATTTTAAGCGAAGGTGATGACTTAGCATTAACTGTCACAGCGGTTTGTTCAAGTTCAACGTTTGAGCATACCTACACAGAGTTTCCATCAACTTACCTAGAGTCAAGCTACGATGTTCCCATTACTTTGATAAACTATGTTAAACGCTCCAGAGAAATATTGGTTATTGATGATGCAATGTCCGTTTATTTTTTAGCATCTGATAGCTATATTCTCTGTGAAAAACCCAAGAGTTTGTTGTCTATACCTATCATCAATCAAGGCAAATTGATTGGTATTCTTTACCTAGAAAATAATCTGGCGACAGGTGCATTTACACACGATCGCGTAGAAGTTCTCAAACTCCTCACTACCCAAGCAGCAATATCCTTAGAGAATGCTATCCTCTACAAAAACTTGGCACAAGCTAAAGAACGCTTGGAGAAATATAGCCATACATTAGAAGAAACAGTCGAGAAGAGAACGCAAGAAATCAATGAGAAAAATCAACACTTAGAGCAAACACTACAAGAGTTGCAGCGGACTCAAACCCAATTGATTCAAAGTGAAAAAATGTCTTCATTAGGGGATATGGTCGCAGGAATTGCACATGAGATAAACAACCCAATTAACTTTATTCATGGCAATATTGCTTATGCTAGTGAGTATGTCCAATACTTGCTGGATTTGATAGCTGTTTATCAGCAGGAATACCCCCATCCTTTGCCTTTAGTTGAAGAGAAAGCTGAGGAGATTGATATAAATTTTCTAGCAACAGACTTGCCAAAGATTCTAGATTCAATGAAGGTCGGCAGTTCCCGTATCCGGAATATTGTTTTGGGCTTACGCAACTTCTCCCGCCTGGATGAATCTGAAATGAAGCCTGTAGATATTCATGAGGGAATAGACAACACCTTAATGATCTTGCAGCACCGACTTAAAGAAAAAAGCGATTACCCTGAGATTAAAGTCATAAAAGAATACGGAAAGCTAGGAGAAGTTACTTGTTACGCTGGTCAACTAAATCAGGTATTTATGAATATCCTGAGTAATGCGATCGATGCTTTAGAAGAGTCCTTTGCCATTAGCTTTCCGCCATTGATAAATGACAAAGTACAAATAATAAAAGATAAAGGAACAATTCGTATCTTTACTGAACTAACAAATTCCAATACGGTAATAATTCGGATTGCTGATAACGGTTATGGTATGACAGAAGCTGTACAGCAGAAAATCTTTGACCCATTCTTTACCACCAAGTCAGTAGGAAGTGGAACGGGGTTAGGCTTATCGATTAGCTATCAGATTGTTGTGGACAAACACAAGGGTAGTTTAACCTGTAATTCTATATTAGGAGAGGGGGCTGAGTTCGTAATTGAGATCCCGATGCAACAGTAACTTATCTAGGCTAGTACCACTTTTATTAAGATATAAAGTTGGATTAAGCGGAGCAAAACCTAACATTTGGAAGTTTGCTGAGTTGTGCTTTACTCTACCAAACCTATGATTATAAAAACCCAGTTTTTAACAAAAGCTGGGTTTTTATAATCATCAAAACAACTCTGGCAAGCTACTAGGATACGGGTGCAGTTGTCATATTCACCAAAGACTCTTGACGCACATGGCGTCCTGTAATTACCATCTTGACTCCACCTGCTGGTGCAAGGGTAAAACCTCTACGCTGAGGTTGCTCTGGTCGCCGATCAACTAGTGCAAACTCATAGTGTGACAAGGCTGTTGCTAATATTAGCTTCATTTGAAATATAGCTAAAGCCTCGCCAAGACAACGACGGACACCACCACCAAAGGGCAGAAATTCATAAGGAGAAAATTGCCGTTCTAAAAAGCGTTCTGGTTGAAACTCCTTCGGTTGGGGATATAAATCCTCTCGCTGATGAGTAAGATAAACACTAGGAAGCAGTACTGCCCCAGGCTGTAAAGGATGTCCCAGTAGTTCCACGGGTTCTTGCACTACTCTAGGAAAACAGAACATTATAACGGGATGAATTCGTAAGGTTTCGTTACAGACAGCTGTGAGATATGGCAGTCGATAAATACTCATCGGATCTGGGGAATCACCGAGAGTGTCTAGTTCCTTGAGTAGTTTTTCACAGACTAGGGGCTTTTGGTGAATCCAATATAATCCCCAAGCAATCGCTGTTGCTGTAGTTTCATATCCAGCAAGCATTAGAGTCATCAACTGATCGCGTAACTCTTGATCCGTCATGGATTGACCAGTATCATCTTGTGCTGAGATCAGCATGGATAAGATATCGCTGCGTCCTGGATCAAGTTGCTGTCTACGTTCGGCAATTTCAGCGTAAATCAATTCATCAATTCGCTCACGATCACGCAGAAATTTTCCCCAAGGACTCCAAGGCCCTAAATCTTTTTGCAAGAATGAAAAAAAGAATAAACTAGAAGTCATTGGTGACCGAAAAAGATCTAACATCTGTGGCAATAAATACTTAAGTTGTTGAAGTTTTTCTCCTTCATTCAAGCCCAAGACAACCTGTAAAATGACTTGTAGAGTTATCTCCTGTGTTAAGTTATGAGCCAAGAAGTGCTGATTTAGCGGTAACTGAGTAAAAAATTTTGTACACAAGCTACATATCTGTTGAGCATAGGCTGGCATTCGGTCTCCGTGAAAAGCAGGCATCACAAGTTGTCGCTTCTGTTTATGAGAAATACCCTCCATCAAGAAAAGTGAACGTTCCCCTATTAAGGCTTCCACAATTCTGTTCTTATCACCAACAGCAATAAACTTTTTTCTATCATTAGTTAGAATTTCCTGGATTGCCTTGGGATGGTTTACAAAAACTACTGTGTCACCAAAACCTATTATCTTACCAGTAAAAATATCAGGATATTGCTGGGCTGCATTTTCCATATAGTCCACAGGATCAGCAACCCATTGAAGCTTTTGGATAAAAGGGTGGATTTTGAGAATATTTGGTAGTTGAATATGTTTCTTCATCTCAAAATTATGCTTACAAGCGGGACGGTCAAATTTGCTTATTTGAAAGTTTAAGATTAACTTAAAAGTTAACTAACTCCAATTTGTCTGTAGTTTCATATCGGGCAGTAAGAGAATACCAATTGAGATTGCCACTAATCCAGGAGTGCATTATTGATATATATTTTGCCAGATCAACATCTATATCTTTTCCAAAAGAGGGAAGAGATGCTTCTAAATTTATCAAGGATTTGACCTTTTCATCATGCATATCAGCAGCACGCTTTATTGCTTTATTCAAAGGTAGTTTGTGTAGATAATGTAATACGATGACTAAATTATGAACATCACCACTATCCATTTCTCTAGATGCTGAAAAAACATCGTTACACCAAGCAAGAATATCAATTGTTATTAATTCTAGTTGTTTCACGGTTTTATGATTTCGTAAAATATCAGAGAGCATATAATTATTGCAAAATTCACTTATTGTCAGGAAAAGATATCCTCCTACGCTTAATCTTCTGCATCTCATATAAGTGTTAATGTTAGGTACAATTCCTTGGGCACGAATAGCTGCTTCCTCTACACATCCGTGACAGTATTGCTCAAAGCAGTGGAGAAAGTAATTGAACCATTTTTCACTCGCTCTTTCGCTTGTTCGTTGTCGCAAATCAGCCAAAGCATGATTGATGGGTATATCATGCCTTGTTGGTTCTGATCCTTTCAATATTTCTATAAATCTTTGCTGAAAAAGTTTAAGCGCTTCCGGTTGTTTTTTTAACTCTGACATATCGCATTGATCATCCCAAATAAATACCCAACTAAGCCAGTCATTTCCAATCTTAAGTTCTTCTAAATCACAGTCTGGATAGGCACTTGCAGCTAACAAGAAAAATTTTGACTTTGAGAAACGCTGATAACCAGTTTTACTTGCTTGTAGGTTGAAGCGAAGTACCCATTCAAGAGCATGCTTTTCTAGAATATCAACATGCTTGTTGATTTGGGATGGAAATGGGCAGTACAAACCAGAGGAAAGTAATTGCTGCATAAGAATGTATTATTTTCGAGTAATCAAGATGAATTAAAAGAGTATAAAAGCGATATAACTTGGTTTTAAAAAAATTATTATAGACACATAAAATCTATAGTATGTAAATAATTTACTACATCTATATTTTTAGCAAGTATATATATAAAGTAAAGTTTTTAATACCTATCTATTTATTGTTCAGTTTTTTTGATAAAAGAATAACCGTACTTGCTCGGAAATATAAAATTTTCATAAAATTATTTATGATTTTATTGGTGTCTAATAAATACTGTTGACGAACTATAAAAGTTAACTTATGGCATCAACAATATTATTTTGGGATAGTGCTATTTTTATAAAAGTACAAGGGTAATAATGACTAATTTTAGAGCAATCGTCTTCATATAAGAGAATGTTTAACTCTAGTGAAAGTGAAGATTGATGTTAATTTCCATCGTGTAGCGATCGCCCCTGTGGTCGCATAGAGCAATTTAGTGTGAAAATGTTGCTGTTGTCAGGCTTTTTGGGAACTATAGAATTGTCAGACGAGAAAATTATCAGTCCAGCCTGCAAACAAAATAGAGGTGACTTAGCTGCGATCGCGGGGCTAAATAGTAAACAATTCACAAGGAGTCAAATTAATTTAAATACATGAATTATAAGCCAGACATACCAATGCTTTATGTACCAAAAGATAGTTTGATTCTAGTAGTTGATGATACTACTACAAATTTAGAGATTATCTTTGATGTATTAACTACTGTAGGTTTTGAAGTTACTACAGAACATGATGGAGAAAGGGCACTGAAACAGGCTGAATATCTACTACCTGATTTAATTCTATTAGATGTGATGATGCCAGGAATAGACGGATTTGAAACCTGTAAAAGGCTGAAACAAAATTCAGCTACTTGTGATATACCAGTAATTTTTATGACGGCAAATTCTGATACTGATAGTAAAGTAAAGGGTCTAAATATAGGGGCAGTTGATTATATCACTAAGCCCTTTCATGAAGAAGAATTATTAGCTAGAATTAAAACCCATCTTCAATTACGAAATCTCACAAAAACTTTAGAAAAACGAGTTTCAGAAAGGACAGCAGCGTTGTCTAGGGCATTAAAAGACCTACAAGATTCTCAACTTCAGCTTGTACAGACAGAAAAAATGTCTGCCCTTGGTCAATTAGTAGCAGGTGTTGCTCATGAAATTAATAATCCAGTTGGTTTTATTCATGGCAATCTTGGACATGCTTCAGTATATTTCCAAGATATGGTTAACATTATTAGTCTCTATCAGCAGTACTATCCTCATCCGGTTCCAGAAATTCAAGAGGAAATTGCAGCGATAGATTTGAAATATATGCTTGCTGATCTACCTAATTTAATTTCCTCGATGAAAGAGGGAGTTCAGCGCATTCGCAATATTAGTACCAGTCTAAGAACCTTTTCTCGGTCAGATAGCGATCGCAAGGTTTATTGCAACATTCATGATGGTATAGACAGCACCATCATGATCCTCAAACATCGCTTAAAGGCATCCGAGGATCGTCCTGATATTCAAGTAATTAAAGATTACGATAATTTGCCAGAACTAGAATGTTTTATCGGACAACTAAATCAGGTATTTATGAATTTATTAGCTAATGCTATTGATGCTTTAGAGGAGTCTAATGTAGGACGCACCTATATTGAAATTGAAGCAAATCCCAATCAAGTTTTGATTCAAACTTCCCTCAGTGAAGATAAAAATCATATATTGATTCGGATTCAAGATAATGGCGTGGGAATGTCAACTGATGTCCAGCAAAAAATCTTTGATCATTTATTCACTACCAAGCCTGTGGGTCAAGGTACAGGATTAGGATTATCTATTGCTCATCAAATTGTTGTCGAAAAACATGAAGGAACTCTAGAGGTAAATTCAACACTAGGACAAGGTTCAGAGTTCATTATTAAGCTTCCCATTTAGGAATCATAGCAAATTGCGTTCATCAACATAATAGGTAAATTTATGTTTAAGGCAGTAGTAGGCCACAGTAACGATCCAGATTCTCTATCCGCAGTTGAAGAAGTTATTGAGCAATGTTCCAGTTCTGTTGCGGGAGATATACCAAAAGCTGGGATTCTTTTTGCTGCAATTGATTTTGAACATTCTCTCATTTTGCAGCAAATTTATCAGGCTTATCCAGGGATTGAGTTGATTGGTGGAACAACAGATGGAGAAGTTTCTTCAGTCTTAGAGTTTCAGCAGGACTCAATCACCTTGATGTTGTTCTACTCAGACGAAGTTGAAATTTATGCAGGAGTTGGACGCAAAGTTTCAGCTGATCCAATTACTGCAACTAAACAAGCTGTAGAGCAAGCAAAAGCAAAAAGTACTGCACCTCCAAAACTATGCTTAACTCATCCAGAGAGCCTCACAACTAGTGGTGTGTCTATATTGAATGGCTTAAAGCTAGCTCTTGGACAACATGTGCCGATATTTGGTGGTTTGGCAGCCGATCAGTCAAGATACCAAAATACATACCAATTTTTTCAAACAGAAGTATTAAGTGATTCTGTACCAATTCTGCTTTTTTCCGGCACAATATTGTTTTCTCACGGTATTGCAAGTGGTTGGCATCCCATCGGTCAAATAAGCAAAGTAACTAAGGTAGATAAGAATATAGTCTATGAAATAGATGGTAAACCAGCTTTAGATTTTTATCAAAATTATCTAGGTTTGCTTCCTCCTTCAATGGAATATCCGCTAGCAGTGTTTGCTCAGAATGGAGACAATTTTTATATAAGGGCACCTATTGCTTACAACCAGGAATCTGGTAGCATAACCTTTTTTGGAGATATTCCCGACCAAGCAATTATTCAAATTTCAGAAGCAGCTTATGAAGATATTCTAGCAGCTTCCAAAGCTTCATTCATGAGTGCCTTAGATAATTATCCAGGTGCAGAACCCAGTGCTGTTGTGTTTTTTTCATGTGTAGCTCGTCGGCAAATACTTGGTACTAGGGCACAAGAAGAGTACCAGAATACAAAACTTTGTATGGCTAAATATTTTCCTGCTTGTGGATTTTATTCTTATGGAGAGATTGCTCCTATAGATCGAATTAGTCAGACGCAATTTCACAATGAAACTTTTGTAACTTTAATTTTGGGAACTCGGTAGAAACTGATGGAAATGGGGGATTATCAACAAGAAATTAAGGAACTAAAAAAAGCGAATAGAATTCTCCAAAAGCAATTGGAACGTTCTGAATCTGATCGGATAAAACTTGAAGATGTAAATAACAAGAAAGAATGTTTGCTCAGAAAAGTAATTGATGAATTAAAAGAATATCAAAACAAGTTAGAAGACAGAAGTCATGAACTAGAAATGATGCTTCTTAATCTTCAGATAATGCAAAATAAGATGTCTACTCTGGGAAGTCTTGTCGCAGATGTAGCTCATGAAATTAATAATCCAGTTGGCTTTATAGCAGGTAATCTGACTCCGGCTAAAGAGTACATTCAGAATTTATTACATCTCATCGACCTTTATCAGCAAACCTATCCCAAGGCATCTCAAGAAATTCAAGAAACAATCCAAGTGATTGATCTGGAGTATGTGCGCGAGGATCTACCTAAACTGATTTCCTCAATGAGAGAAGGCACAGATCGCATTTCCAACATTAGCAATAGCTTGCGAACTTTCTCTAGAGCAGATACAGAACAAAAAGTTATTTTTGATATTCATGAAGGTATGAATAATACTCTCCTCATTCTCAAGCACCGTTTGAAAGCTAATAAGATTCGTCCTGCTATTCAAATAGTTAAAGATTACGGCGATTTCCCTCTAGTAAAATGCTTTCCAGGACAACTGAATCAGGTATTTATGAATCTATTGGCAAATGCCATTGATGCTTTAGAAGAATCTAATTCTGGACTGAGCTTTAATGAGATTAAGGCAAATCCCAATCAAATCACAATTCATACTGACCTAATTGAAGATATAAATCACGTATTGATTCGGGTTAAAGATAATGGTGTGGGAATATCGCCTGATGTTCAGCTTAAAATGTTTGATAATTTATTTACAACCAAACCTGTGGGAAAAGGAACAGGATTAGGATTATCAATTGCTTATCAAATAATTGTCCAAAAACATAAAGGAACCTTAGAAGTAAATTCTTTGTTAGGAGCAGGTTCTGAGTTTATAATTACCATTCCAATTTCTTAAAATAGCAAATATAGCAATTACCCAAATTAATATTCTGGAAAATCAATGTTCAATTTGGTAGCAGATCATGATGATTGAATAATTCGTGGTTTATAATTTGTAATTAATTACGGTTTAAAAGCAACAAGTCTATTTATGGAAAACAGGAAAATTTTATCCTGATTGTGAGCAGGCAGATTTATGTATGGGTTAACAATACAATAAGTAGTTAAACAAAATTGATTACAAAAAGTTAAGAGATGAAACCCTTATCCAGACTAAAAACTCATGTGTAAATAATTGTTAGCGATTACTTATACTTGGTATTAGTGATATTTTGCCCCAGAAGATCCTCAAAACCCGTTTTTAAGGAGGGTTAGGGAGCATCAAGCCTTAACCCAAGCATATTGGGTCATGGGAACATAAGCTAGAAAAGACTTTGCAAAATCTGGAACTGTCGTAACAACAAAGTTCAGAATTTGTGATGACTATTACATTACTATTTATTAAAAACAAAAGTAAACATCAAATTTTCTAAAGAAAAAGATTAAGCAGTTACTTTGGAGGCATTTTGGGGAACTCTATAACTGTAGTTCAAGATTGTTTCCTCAAAATTTATGACCAATGCAGTTAACCACTCAATAGCTACACTTAATCTTCCTTTAGAACGCGATATATTTTTACGTACATTAATCAGAGAGTTATCTGGCACTTTGCAGGACGTAGTTGGCTTAGAAGAAGCTTCTGGATTTATTAGCGTAGTTGGTCAAAGGATGGCTAGGCAGCTCAACCAAGATTACAAATCTGCCCTGGAAGTTTCCAACCTTTCTCGTAAGCAGGTCGCTGATGTCTTGATTGACTTAAAAAAACGAATTCAAGGCGATTTTTATGTCATTGAGCAGGATGATGAAAAAATTGTCTTTGGCAACCGCGTTTGCCCATTTGGCGAAAAAGTGCTTAATCGCCCTGCCATGTGTATGATGACCTCAAATGTCTTTGGGACGATCGCAGCTAATAATCTGGGATATGCGAAAGTAGAATTGCAAGAAACCATAGCACAGGGAGCTTCTGGATGTAGAGTTATTGTTTACTTAAAATTTACAGAAGAGGCAGAAGGTCGAGAATACTTTAGAGGACTAGACTCTGTATAAACCCTTCAGCACCAAAATAACTTCGGGATATAAGTTTAGTGCAGATATGTAAAGTAGAGTCGAACCTTGAAATTGGAAGCCCCATGACTCCTGAACAATTTCTTGAACTGGCCAAAGTTTTACCAGAACCTTTACTCCTGGTAAGTGGAGAGGGTCAGTTGTTAGCTACCAATCAACCAGTAGCAGATATGCTAGGTTTACGCCGTCAGGAACTGCGCGGAAGAATGCTCTTTGAAATTGTAACTGAGTCTACCAACGATATTGTCAGGTATCTGCAAGCTTGTTCAAGTAGTAGGGCAATGGTTCTTGGCTCCTTGACTTTACGAAAGAATGATGGACAAACGTTAATATGTCGTAGCCAAGGAGCCGTTATTCAACCTTGGTCTCCTGAATCTTCAGCTTTAATTCTCTTACGCTTGGAAAATAGAACTCAGACCAGCAGTAATTTCGTTCTTCTAAACGAAAAAATCGATGAGTTAGCAAAAGAAGTTCAAAGACGAAAACAGGCAGAGGAAGCGCTTTGGAAAGCGAATCAAGAGCTAGAAATTCGGGTTGAGGAACGTACAACTGCTTTACAAGAAACACTAAACGAACTACAACTTACCCAAACTCAGCTTATCCAAGCTGAGAAAATGTCTAGTTTAGGTCAGATGGTAGCTGGTATTGCCCATGAAATTAATAATCCCGTGAGTTTTATTTATGGCAACCTTCATCACGCCCATAAATATACTCAAGATTTACTGAGATTGGTGCAAATTTATCAACAACTTTGTCCAAATACTCCTCTTGAAATCCAAGAGCAAGTAGAAGAAATAGACTTAGATTTTCTGATTCAAGATATAACTAAACTTTTCCAGTCCATGAAAGTGGGAACAGAACGCATTCAGGAAATTGTTAAATCACTACGTAACTTTTCCAGACTTGATGAAGCAGAACTTAAGCAAGTCAATATCCATGAAGGAATTGATAGTACTTTAATGATTTTGGAGCATCGCCTTCAAGCTAGGCATGAGTACCCAGAAATCAAAGTCATCAAAAAATATAGTCAACTGCCGAATGTAACTTGCTATCCTGGCCAACTTAATCAAGTTTTTATGAATATTCTTGCTAATGCGATCGATTCATTGGAGGCATCGGTAAATCCACAAACAACTGACAATCAAAAACTGATAAATAATAATCCCCAAATTCAAATTAAAACTGAGCTAATCGATGAAAAATGGATAACGGTTACTATTGCTGATAATGGTTTGGGGATAAATGAACAAGTTCGCTCAAAGCTATTTGATCCATTTTTTACCACTAAATCTGTGGGCAAAGGTACTGGACTAGGACTATCTATAAGCTATCAAATTATAGTTGAAAAACATAACGGAGAACTTAGTTGTTTTTCTGTTCCAGGAAAAGGTGCAGAATTTGTGATTAAGATACCTATTAACTCAGTCTCATATTTAACTGAAAAGATATGACAAACGCCTGTTTGCTAATTAGCAAACAGGCGTGTCTTTGAGTACAAATTTTGGTTGAGAATCGGTTAAATCTTAGCAGTAGAATCAACTGAGGGTTGAGACTGACTAACCGAATCTAACTTTGGCAAAAGCAGTAGATTTTGTGCTTTTACATTACTGTTGATTGTTGCTTGCAAAAATGGTGTGTGGGAGATGGAATTATTAGCCAATGTAAACAGTGGATTTGACAAAATCCCTGCTATAGAAGTGGCAATTAATGTTACCACCAACCCGACTTGCAAAGGTCTTAGCCCAGGCAAATCCCAACGCACTTGTGGATAATTCTTCACCGCGTCGGACATTTCATGGGGTTCTTTGACTACCATCATCTTAACTACGCGAATGTAGTAATAGATCGAGACGACGCTGGTAACTAAGCCTAGCAAGACTAACCAATAAAGTCCTGCTTGCCAACCAGCCCAAAATAAGTAAATCTTGCCGAAAAATCCAGCTAATGGTGGAATACCACCCAAGGAAAGCAGGGAGATACTCAACGCCAGTGTTAGGAGTGGGTCTTTTTGATATAAACCAGAGTATTCGGCAATCTGGTCAGTTCCCGTCCGTAGTGAGAACAGGATGATGCAGGTAAAGCCGCACAGGTTCATGAACAGATAAACCAGTAAGTAAAATATCATACTGGCATACCCTGCCTGTGTACCAGCAATTAAGCCAATCATCACAAACCCAGCTTGGCCAATGGATGAATAAGCTAGCATCCGTTTCATGCTGGTTTGAGCTAGGGCGACTACGTTACCCAAAATCATGCTGAGAACGGCTAGAGCTGTGAAGACAAACCTCCACTCGTCAGCAACAAGAGGGAAGGCTGTTGTCAGCAAGCGGATGGCTAGGGCAAACCCAGCTGCTTTGGAACCGACAGATAAAAAGGCGATAACTGGGGTGGGAGCGCCTTCGTAAACGTCTGGTGTCCACTGGTGGAAGGGTGCAGCGGAGATTTTGAAGCCAATACCCGCGATCGCAAAAACTAGGGCAATCACTAAACCTAAAGATTGACCGACTTTCGCTGTGGCAATGCCATTAGCGATCGCACTTAGTTCAGTTTGTCCTCCAGATAGTCCATACAGCAGTGATACACCGTACAAAAATATTGCTGTACTGGAAGCTCCAATTAACAAGTATTTCAGCGCCGCTTCATTGGAGCGGGGGTCACGCTTGGTATAACCTGTTAACAAGTAAGAGGAGATACTCAGGGTTTCTAGGGAGATGAAAATCATCACCAACTCACTAGCCCCGGATAAAAACATCCCTCCTAGAGTAGCACTCAGCAAAATAGCGATGAATTCGGCTAAAGCAGTGCCGCTCTGCTCAACGTAGCGAATTGACATCAGTATAGTTACAATCGCAGACAAGGCAATAATACCGCGAAAGACGATACTCAGGTCATCACTGTTAAAGCTACCGGTGAAACCGATGGGATTAGGAGAGTCCCATTGAAAATATAGGGCGACAATCGAAGCAAATAAACCTGCGATCGCTAGATATCCAATCCAGCGTGCGGATGTACGCCCCAAAATCAAATCAACAATCAAAACCCCCAAGAGGGTGAGAATAACAATCCCCTCTGGCAAAATCGTTCCAGCGTTCAACTGGGATGCAATATTAGCAAAATCCATGAGATGTATAGGTTTTGGGGATTAGACATTAAGGCTAACTCTGTTCACTCTAGCAAGTTTTCTAATTCCCAGACTAGCTCTTTTAACAAGAGCTTAACAGCTTGGGTGCAGATGGCAATCGCACCAACTTCACTGGCTTACCAGCAGCTTTCTCAGTATCTAGGAATTCACCTAACAGCTTTACTACCTCGTTTTTCAGGCGTGACTTTAGCGAATATGATAAATAATTATGCAGGAACGAGTGCGTGCCGTAGGCGATCGCCACGTACAAAAAGCTTATAAAACTAATAAGGGCACAGCAATGCTGTGCCCCGACAATATTCATAACTCCTAAATTTATTTAAAAATCGACGGATGGGAGTTTGCCTTGTAACGACTGAAATTTAGACTGAACACAGTTGGCACAATTGCAACCAAGTTGATCAATAATCGGATTAGATGTTTGAATCAAATGTAGTGTTGCCAGATCAGGAATTTGTTGTATAGATACTACCGTCATAATTTGGGTAGCATCAGCAGATTTCAGGCTGGATGCGTGTGCTGGATTGACTACCAGCAGCATGGATACCAAAAATGCGGGACAGGCAAGTAAAATAAGTTTGACTATGTTCATAATTTACACAAAGATACCTTTGCTGATACAGCATAGCTAATAAATTGACCACCTTCAACTTTAATAATTCGTAATTCGTAATTCGTAGTTCGTAATTGTTGGGTTTAATTACCCTTCTTCCAAAAGGATAGGCGAACGCCAACATCTATAAGTGGCGCTTTTTTCAGTCTGCGTATAAATACTTTGATGTAATAGTCTTTAATTACGAATTACGAATTACGAATTACGAATTACGAATTACGAATTACGAATTATTTTAACTGCGCCCGAATCCTTGACCCCGCAAAACCTTTGACCATACAAGTAATTCGCCCTGTTCACCGCCTGCGGCCAGTAACTTGCCTTGGGGATGCCAAGCTAGGGTGGAAAATCCTGCTGAGACACCTGTGATAATTTGGGATACTTCCTTGGCTTTGTTCCACAAACACAACCAGCCATCAGCAGCAACAGAAGCGAGAAGGAAGCTTTTAGGTGCAAAGGCGATCGCATTAATCACACCCACATGATTTGTTAATACTCGCGCTTCCCAACCTAAAGTGTCATCCTCTAGCTTTTCCCACACCACAATACCTTCAACGCTAGAAGATGCCAGTATTGGCGCACCGACTTTGGTCATAGCTTCTGACCATGCCAATTGGCGAATTTTACCAGGGAAGCCACGCATTACCCAAGGGTCGGGGTTGTTCCATTCCAAAACGGTGACACTACGATCCATGTTGCCAGAAGCCAGGAATTTGCCATCGGGCGACCAAGCCATAGCTACACTGACAGTAGTCATATCTAGGTTATATGGTTCTTCATCCCAGTTTTGACTGTGCCAAATCTTGACCCCCTTGTAACCGCCAATAGCTAAGTATTGTCCGTCAATGCGCCAATCTATACCCAGTACTGAAGAGTTGTCGAAATTCAGTGTTACGACAATTTCACGAGTATCTGCATCCCAAACTTGGACGTAACGCCCCAAACTAAAAGCCAGTTGGTTACTGGTGTAATTCCAAGCTAGCTTGTCAACCCATGCGGGGGCATTTTCCAAGGTGGCGATTAATTCAGTATCGTGCCAGATTTTTACTTGTCCATCTTGTCCACCAACGGCTAAAAATTTTCCATCTGGTGAAAAAGCTAGACAGTCTGCTGATTTACCGTTACCAGTTTGTAAACTTGTGAGTTCGCCATCATTCCACAAAACTACTTCCCCGGCGGCGGAAGTTGCTGCTAAAGTTTTACCTTGTGGCGACCAAGCGATCGCAGTTACATAATCTGAAAGTGTCCCCGAATAGTGTTGTTCAAATTCCTTAGATTTGCTGGTTGTGGAGTTCATAGTTATGTAGAGAAGTTAGGAGTTAGGAGTTAGGAGTTAGAAGTTAGGAGTTAGGAATCTTTAACTCATCACTCATAACTCCTAACTCGCTTTTTAAGCTAGACAAGCAAGAAAATCTTGCTTAAGTTGGGCTGCATCAAGGTTACGGCCGATGAATACTAGTTCGTTTTTGGGGGTTTCACTCGGTTTCCAGGGGCGATCGGGTTTGCCATCGAATATCATGTGTACTCCCTGGAATACAAATCGATTTTCTTCTCCAGCAATATTTAAAATGCCTTTCATCCGAAAGATATCTGGCCCTTGAGTACGCAGTAACTCCGAAAGCCAAGTGTTTAATTTTTCTCCATCAACTGCACCCGCTTCTACTAAAGCTACAGAAAAGACGCTTTCATCGTGTACGTGGGCATCTTCGCCTAAGAAATCTGGATCAATTTCTAATGCGCGGTCTAAATCAAAGGCTTTTACACCTAATAAAGCATCCATTCCTAGTTCAGAATTGCGGGTACGGTGGATTTTTGCGATCGCATTCATCGCCCGAATCCGTTTTTCTAATTCATCCAACTCTTCTGGCGCTACTAAATCGGTTTTATTAAGTAAAATTACATCGGCAAAGGCAATCTGTTCTTGTGCTTCATCTGCATCCCAGTGCTGCCAAATATGCTTGGCATCTACGACTGTTACCACCGCATCTAGAGACAATTGGCTTTGCAAGTCTTCATCAACAAAAAATGTCTGAATCACTGGTGCAGGATCGGCTAATCCAGTCGTTTCAATTACTAAATGGTCAAATTTATCGCGCCGCTTCATCAAGTTGCCAATGATGCGAATTAAATCGCCGCGTACTGTACAACAGATACAGCCATTGTTCATTTCAAATATTTCTTCATCTGCATCGATAATCAATTGATTATCAATACCCACTTCCCCAAATTCATTGACAATCACAGCAACTTTTTTGCCGTGTTCGTAGGTGAGGATGTGATTGAGTAGAGTCGTTTTACCTGCTCCCAAATAGCCAGTCAGAACAGTAACGGGAACTGAATTATTGATTACGTCAGCCACCATACTCTAAATTCCTCTTGTCTCACCTTATGGATAATCATTATCGCCTATGATAAATCTTTTTATATTTTTGTGCGAACTTGCTGTTATTTTGAGTTTCAGCAAAATAATCACATAATTTTCTCACCAAATATTTTCTTTTATGCATCTGTAATAAGTAATAAATATCCGCAAGTTGGCGTAGCTGGTAGGAATATCCCAACTAACCCTCCAGGAAGTTGCAGGTTAGTACATTGACAGTACCAAGAAAATTATGATAATCATTATCGCATAGGAAAATTATAGTTTGATGGAGAAGTGTGGTGGTTTCAAGAAACACTGCCTGCTCGAAAAAGCAAGTAACTCAAACAGGGCAAGCATCTGCGTCTATTGCAATCAGCTTTTTAGTTGTTGCACCACTGGTTTTATCTACCGCTTTAGCCCCAGCACAAGCAGATGATACTCATAATCATTCGGATGAAACCGGCTTTTACGTTGGGTTAGATGGTTTGGAAGTTTTACCTACAGGGACATACGCAGGTTTGGAGAACCCCAACTACAATCGTTTGACTCTTCTCTTTGCACACAGGAATGAAGACACGCCGGAATCTAGCCATTTCCACGGCATTGGTACTTATAGCTACTCAGGGTTATTAGATAACCCAACCATTAACCCAACCAATACAAATAACCGAATTCCTGAATCTTACTCAGAACAACCGCCGCTAACATTGTTACCTGGCACAGGGTTTTATACTGGTCGCTTGATTAGTACCGCAACAGATAAGGAATATAGCAATCTGACAATAGAACCTATAGCGTCTCTAAAAACTTCAAAAGAATTAGACAACCAGTATTTGTTCAATAGCTCTAATGGTCGTTGGCAGTCGTCTCTTGAGGGTGCAAATATTGGTTTACAATTAACGTCAATTAGCAGTGGATTGAATATTGGCGATTCAGCAGGCGTTGATATTGTCAAGTCAGTCGGCGATATCTACACAATCGGCAGTGGTGATAATTTTTCGTTCACCCCTACTTTTTGGACTGATGCTGCTGCACCACTGGGAACTTATTCTGCATCATTCAAATTAGTGGATTTAGGCAATGGCAATAACCCCATTCCCTTTAAAGAGTCTGGCACTTTCAATTTTGATTTTGAAGTCAAGGCAGTCCCTGAGTCATCAACTGTTCTTGGTCTTGGTATAGTCGGTTTACTAGCGCTTTCTCTGTCTCGCTTGCAAAAACTTACTCGCAGTAGCTTGAACTAATCTATCTCGCACCAAGGCGCAAAATGATCTTTGCGTCTTGGTGCGAGGATTTAATTTTCTGGGGAGAACAAAAAATCTTGAACTGCTTCTAAAACAACTGCTGGGTATTCTTCATGCAGTCCCAGAGAACCAGGAACAACAACGCTTCTCACTCCTGGTAAGGCTACCAAAGCGTTCATTTCTTCTCGTGATTTGGGGGGGCTGGATTCTCCAATTACTACCATGAGCGGTACGGTTAGAGACTGCACAAGTTCCAGAAAATCAGATTGTTCGTGTACAGCATCTAGATTACCAGTTACAAAGGCAGCAGATGCAAATCGCGCTCCTGGTTGTTGAGTTGTTTGCCACTTTTTATCAATGAAACTGGGTGTAATTTTAGCCGCGTCAGTAAAGACATGACGGCGATACATAAAACTTAAGAAAGATTGGGTAGTGTTGAGTTTGTAGAGAGCTTGACCAAGTATAGGCGATCGCACCAATTCTCTCACAATGCCAGCTATTTGCTGACTTGCTCCCATTGTTGGCAAAGGCCCACGCCAAGTAGGAGCTAACAACAAAATTCGTGAGAAAGTAGCAGGTTGTTTGACAGCTAATTGTAAAACGTAACTAGCAGCATGACCAGCCGCCACCACAGTAATGGGAGTATTAAAAACAGCTTTGACAAAATCTTCAAGAAATTGCTGATATATTTCTGGTCTGTAATTCAAACTAGGGCGAGAAGATTGTCCAAATCCAGGCCAGTCTAGGGCTACAACTTGAAAATTGGGAGCTAGTAACCTAGCAAGTTCGCCCATTTCCAAGCGTGTCGAAACACTGCTGAAAGCTGGTAGTAGCAATAGCGGTGAACCTTTACCGAGGGTTTCATAAACAACGCGCAATTGCTGATTTTCAAAATTCCAGAGATATTCTTGAACTACTCCACCAAAAGCAACAGCACCAGAGGTAGATAATAGATTGGTTGACATAAGACTAAATTTTGGTAGTTGTACGTTTTTTGTCATTTGTCAGTTGTCCTTTGTCCTTTGCAAATGACCAATGACTAATGACTAATGACAAATGACCAATAACCAAGTTTAGTTAGGCAAATCTAACTTACATTCCAATGCTTTTTTTTGCATGGTTTTAAAAATGTTGTAAAACCCATTGGCACGGGAAGGTGTCAGACTAACGTTTAAACCTGTTTGTTGAATAAAATCTGGAGTAAGTTGGACAATCTCAGTTGGCGTTAGTCCGTGTAATCCTTCAACCAAAAGTCCCACTAATCCTTTGGTTAACTGGGAATCAGAATCGCCCTGAAACACAACCTTACCATCATCCAAGGCTGCTGTGATATAAACTTGAGACACGCAACCAGGAACTTTATTTTCGGGTAATTTATCAGCTTCTGGGAACTCATTGAGCTTCTGAGCATACCAGATTAGCTGTTCATAGCGTCGCTTCGGTTCGGAAGCGCGTTGAAAGCGCTGGACAATTTTAGCGAGCGCAGGTGGCAAAGAATCTAGAGTTGAGGACATAAACAGAAGCTGCAAATGATCGGTATCACTTTGAGTGTAGATTATCTTTAGAGTGATCGCGTCTTTGCCCCCGGTTTACTTGGCATTATGAAGCTTGCCATTACTGACTATAATTTATCAAATCCAGATAATCCTTGCGATCGCATTGATATTTGCTTAGGTTTTCCAATGCGCCTAATCACAAAAACTTAATTTTTTTACAAGTAAGCTTTGATAGCAACTCTATATAAGTTACTGTTGTATCAGTATAGACTTATTGCTATTACGTAAGTATTCGGAATGGGTGAAATTTATGTGTCGTTTGATTTTACTATGCGATGCCTAAGTTGGGCTGCGGCTACGCACTTACAAAATTAGCTGCAAGTTGTTTTTAATCAAGCAGCTAGGTGATAATCAACAATAATTAAAAATTAAAAATCAAAAAAAAATTCTGATTTTTAATTTTTAATCTCTTTCCCTTAGGGACTAATTCGTAGTTTGTGCAGCTAGCATCTGCTTCAGCTTTTCTAATTCCGAAGCCCAACGAGGATCTGGACGAATAGCGTCTGAATCGGTAGTTGTGGTGCTGTTTTCACGAGAACCTCCACCTCCACCACCGCCACGACGAGGCTTCTTAGAGCTTTTCTCGCGACGGCTACCTTCTCTATTAGGGGTAGGAGTGGGAGTACTACTAGCAAGAGTAACCGGTTTAGGTGCTTGCTCGTCGCCTTCTTCACCCTTTGTCCGAGGTAATGCTTTCTCTAGCTTAATCGGAGTGTCTTTGAACATCTGACCATTGTATTTTTCAATGATTTCGTCAGCTTGTTCGTCGTTGTTGACTGTCAGAAAACCAAAACCACGGCATTTGCCAGTTTTACGGTCTTTAATTAATTTAGTAGTTACAGCATCACCTTCTGCTGCAAAAACTGCTTGCAGATCCTGACGATCTATTTCTTCTTTAGGCAAATTACCTATATATAGGCGAATGGACATGAACTATACCTCCAGAGTTAAATGAACATGGCAAGGCAAGAAAACAATCACTTGGCTTTGGCTTTTAATTAAATAGATGCTATTGACCAAGACTGCCATCAACCAATTTTTTTGCTCGAAACTGTTAACCTATACAACAATACAGTTTTTCGTCGGGATCAAGCTTGTTTAATCCAAAGGCCCACTCTATGGTGAGCTAATAACACCTTAATTCTAAGAATTGTAAATTTAATAGCCTATTGCCTGCTAAAGTACACGCTTTTTTCCATGCCCTTTTTCGCAGAATCAAATACCATTCCTTACATTACCACGGTATTTTCTACGTAGCTAGTTTAGCGCATACATTTCCGACATTAGTATTATTGCATCGTAACATAAAACACATTTTTTTATTCAAGGGAGCATATTTTGAAACAAAAACCAGCCAGTGGCTGGTTATTTTCCTGCTGTGTTGGGAGGATAAAAAGGTATGGAGCGGGGGAAAAGCATCCAAATTTATAACTAAGCTGTAGTGCTGAGTTACATTGGCTGCTATTGTTTGTGTAAATAAATGTAACACTTTGAAAGAAAACCTGCAACTTTTGTTTACATTACGATTTTTCCTTTGTCAATCGTTTATTGTCTCCTGACTAATGACTAACCAGTGAGAAAAACATATGCGCCCCAAGCCTGTGCTGCAACTGCCAAAAAAGTAGACCAAATTGGATGCGGGCTATGAATCGTCTTACCACTTTGAGTTTCCAGAGTTTGGATATCGATCCAAGGTGTTGCTCCTCGCCGGAACCAACCTGTAACGATAATTTGCCTACCAATTAGATCCTGGTGATTGACTGACTGTCCTAGCCAAGAAACATGGTGTAATTTCACTAAACCTGCACTGGACTGGAGAATTAAATCTTGCGCTAGGGAGTTGCTAGTGCCTTGACGACCTAACAATTTTCCTACAAGACGCACACTGACGCTATCAATGGGTAAGGTAGAAGGGTCAGATAACAGGTTGGGTAAGTAGTCGTCAGTTTGCACAGTTGCAGGTTTAATATCAGGGAAGAAAGAATTAATCCGCATCACTGTACCGATGCTAAAGCCAATCAGAAGGCAGCCTGTAATGAAAGACCAATCTTCATATATCCACTTTAGATTTAAAAACTTGAGTGTGAATGCTAGTTGCCAGGTTAGCCAGACGAACGCTGCAAACAGAACCCCTAGAGGAATTCCCAACCAGGGAGCGATTTGTAACAAGAAAGACTGACGCTTAACCTTTGATGGTTCACTAGCAAAATGTAGTTCGGTGTCTAGATGCCAGTGACGGGCTATTTGACAGAGGCGTTCGATGCGATCGCCCATCAAAGGATGACTACTATTAATCGTAAACCATCGGCGATAGGGATTGGCAGTATCCCACTTCAAAAATGATTCAAAAGATAGATTGCTGGCAATAGTGCCCAAAGCTAGGCTCTGTTGGTGGCTCACTGGTGTTAGGAGATTTAAGCTTTCTAGTTGCCAACTAGTCTGTTCCTGTTTTTGGATATCAGCGGCAATTCCAATGGCGATTTTGAGTAAAGCGCGAATCAGGGCATTGGGATTACCAGTAATTTCAGATGCGACGCGATCGCTATAATAAAGCCGCAACCGCGACAACCACAATGCAGTCCCAGTCAGCAAACACCAAACTCCATAAATTAGACTAGCCAGAATTGTCACCGGCCAGCGCCAAATTTTCCCTGATATTTTGTCTCCCCACTCTGATACTTGCTGATATAGCTGATGAATTGGTAGTGTCACCAGCAGCAACAAAGACATCACAGCAAAATCCCAGTGAGCAATATGCCCTAACTGCGTAGCGTAAATAGTGGCGATTTCATCATCTGCCAGTTGCTCTAATAGACCTTGACTCACAACAATCCTGGCATTACGTGGTAGACTACCATAGGTCAGGATAATTGGTGCAGCCATTGGTAAAATCCGCAGTTTGGGTAATGGCCAGTGCCGCTGCTGGCAACAACGTTGTAACACCCGCACAGCTTCGCGGCTATGGGCATTCAATACATCTTTGGGAAATTCTCGCTGACCATACAAGTTTGCCAATAGCAGATCCAGCAACCAAGGTGATACTGCGATCAGAATCACCAATACTATTAGCAACAATTTAGTAGGGTCGCGGTATAAGAGCTGTAACGGCTCCAGATAAGGAAGTTTGACTAAAGTCTGGTTGATGAATCCCAATGCTAGCTTAAGCATTTCCCGCATCACCCAAAACAGGGCGATGAATGTCCCTGCTGTCAGCAACCGCAAAGGGATTAATTTCGGTTTACGTAGGGGTTGCCATGCTTTGGCACGTTGTGCTTGTCGCCAATAAATAACACCGAATAATTTAGCTTGGGTGCGGGTCACAGAACCCATGAAACCGCTTAAGGGCACAGATGCAGATGCTAGTGGTGGCGGTGGTGTCGCTACTGTAGCTTTGAGTCTACCTAGTGGTACCATCGGCGGGGTGTCGTCGCTCTTGGTCTCTATGACTTGATCTTTTGTCTGTTCCTCTAATGTAGAAGTTACCGGGGGAGTAACTGGGGGAGAAGCTGGGGTTGAATTATCAAAGGCAACAAATCCAGTTTCTACATTTTTTGATTCTTGATCGCGTTTTTTACGTTTTGTCAGGTGTTCGAGAGCGCGTTTTGCCCACTCTTGAACTTGCGGATTGTTACTCTCAATGAGATTCTGGGAAATAGCGATCGCTTTGGAGGCTTCGCCAATACGTGCATAAGCCATTACTAAACCAACCTGGGCTTGTAAGCTAGCAGTCGCATTACTTTGGCTGCTAGCAATAGGTTCTAGTTGAGCGATCGCTGTTTGGTAATTTCCCTGCTTGAGGGCAACTAAACCAGCCTCCAAAGACGGTTTGGCATGTGAAGGCATACAAATTCTGGCACTCCAATCTCTTCTAGGTGATCCACGTTTGTGCAAAAGCGCGAACCTCGGATGCCGTGGAAATCAACCGCGCCCAAGTTTTGCTTGTCAAGTGAATTATTCCTCCACTGGTTTTTGACTAGAAAATACTGGAGCGATCGCGCTTAATTTTAACTCTGGATGGTCGCCCAGTAACTGTTGACAATTCCATTCATTGCGGAATAGCAACACTGGTCGTTCCATACTGTCTTTAACTGTAGTGGTATTGAATATCCGTCCCACCTTTTCTAATGCTTCCCAACCACCCTCAACCCAACGGGCGACACTGTAGGGCAATAACTCTAATATGGTTTCTACACCATACTCGTTTTGTAAGCGAAATTGCACTACCTCGAATTGCAACTGACCCACCGCAGCCAAAATTGGATCGCGCTTGGCTTCATCAGTTGAATACATGATTTGTACAGCACCTTCTTCTCGCAATTCCGCAATGCCTTTTTGGAATTGTTTCGACTTCGAGGGGTTGGGATTCCTCAGAGACGCAAACAGTTCCGGTGAGAAGTACGGAATTCCCTCATATTCGAGCTTTTGCCCCGTGTAAATTGTATCTCCGATCGCAAAAACACCGGGATTGTTCAAACCGATCACATCGCCAGGATAAGCCACATCAATCGATTCTCGCTCTTGGGCAAAGAGTTTTTGCGGGCGAGACAGACGGATGAGTTTACCAATGCGGGCGTGATTCACCATCATATCTTTTTCAAACTTACCAGTGCAGACCCGGATAAATGCGACGCGATCGCGGTGCTTCGGGTCCATGTTCGCTTGCAGTTTGAAGACAAACCCCGAAAATTCCGGGTATGTAGGAGCAACTTCGCCAACACTGCTGTAATGAGAACCGGGTTTAAGGGCATAGTCGAGGAAGTACTTGAGGAATAACTCTACCCCAAAGTTAGTCATGGCGCTACCAAAGAACACAGGCGTCATTTTGCCTTCGTGTACCAACTGCAAATCTAGCTCTGGCCCAACTCCTTCTAACAGTTCTAAATCATTTTTCAGTTGGTAGTAGAGGTCTTTTTCTAGCTGTTCTTCTATTCTCGGATCACCTAACTCGACTATAGTATCACGGGCTTCTCGGCTACCGTGGGCGCTGCGTTCAAACAGGTGAATTTGTTGCATGTGTCGGTCAAAAACACCTTTAAAGCGATCGCCCATACCAATCGGCCAGTTTACCGCATAGGTTTGCAATCCCAGTTCTTGCTCAATTTCATCCAACAGTTCCAGAGGTTCCCTCCCTGGACGGTCAAGCTTGTTGACAAATGTAAAGATCGGGATACCGCGCAACTTACATACTTCAAACAATTTGCGAGTTTGGGGTTCCAAACCTTTTGCTGCATCAATCAGCATTACTGCATTATCGGCGGCGGCGAGAGTCCGATAAGTATCTTCACTGAAATCTTGGTGTCCGGGAGTGTCTAATAAATTTATTTGACAGTTCCGGTATTCAAATTGCAACACCGTGGAGGTAATAGAAATACCCCGTTGTTGCTCCATTGCCATCCAGTCAGAGGTAGCCTTGCGCTGTGCCCGTCGCGCCTTAACCGCCCCAGCTTCGTGAATTGCACCTCCGTATAGGAGCAGCTTTTCTGTTAGTGTAGTTTTACCCGCATCAGGGTGAGAAATAATCGCAAAGTTGCGGCGAAGTTCAACTGCTTGATGCAGTTCAGACTGAAGTTCAGTTGACATAACTGTATTTGTTTGTAACTTAACTTAATTTTTTTCTATTCTGGCAAGTCTTTTAATCTTAAGACAACGATGCTCGTGATAGGGTCGTAATATAATCAACAATCTAACTAAACTAGGAGAAAGGAATGTACGACACAGACAAGCGAAAGCTTCTATCCGCTTTGTCTCATGGAGCCATTTTTTTCAGCACCACGTTGGTATCTGTAGGTATACCTATAGCCATACTGTTCGTATCTGATGACCCTGTTGTTAAAGAAAACGCCAAAGAATCCATCAATTTCCACTTTAATGTCTGGCTTTATGGAGGAATTCTGGGAGCGCTATTTTTTCTATTAGGTTGGTTAGTGTTACCTCTATTAGTGCTGGGGCCACTAGCAGGTATCGGATATTTGTTGCACTGGGGATTAACAATTTGGGCACTCATCGGAGTTTTCAGCAATCCTGATATACCCTTTCGTTATCCCTACATTTTCCGATTTCTTTAGCACAAATGATGGTATTCGGTAATTTGAATTACCAACATCAGAAAAATTTTTTCCCTATTAGCCAATTTATGTAATTGCTTTGGTGGAATTTGCTATCTATGTTGTTTTTTTTCTAGTCCGTCGGATAGATGCAACCAAGCTGTAAAATACAAAATTGCCCTACAGCTTGATTAAGAGTAGGGCAAAAGACAGTTAAGCACTGTTTGTAGTCTGTCTGACGGCAGGAAAGTTTTAGCCTGCTTTTGTGACGCTTTGTTTTGTGTCCATTTGCGTTGTTTTTCTTCATAAAATTTTATGTTTCCTATACATCGCCCCCGTCGTCTACGTACTCATCCTCAACTGCGGCGGATGATTCGTGAAACTGTTTTGACAACAAGCGATTTAATCTACCCACTATTTGCCGTACCAGGTGAGGGAATCGCTAATGAGGTGAAATCGATGCCCGGAGTCTACCAACTTTCGGTAGATAAAATTGTCGAAGAGGCAAAAGAAGTTTACGACTTAGGAATTCCTTCCATTATTCTATTTGGTATTCCGGCTGATAAAGATGTGGATGCCACTGGCGCTTGGCATGATTGCGGTATCGTTCAAAAAGCAGCGACTGCGGTAAAAGCAGCAGTGCCAGACTTAATCGTAATTGCTGATACTTGTTTGTGTGAGTACACCAGTCACGGTCATTGTGGTTATCTGCAAGTTGGTGATTTAACAGGACGAGTTTTAAATGACCCAACTCTGGAATTGTTGAAAAAAACGGCTGTTTCTCAAGCGAAAGCCGGTGCCGATATCATCGCGCCTTCGGGAATGATGGATGGTTTTGTCCAGGCAATTCGTGTAGGTTTGGATGAAGCAGGATTTCAAGACACGCCGATTTTGTCTTATGCTGCTAAGTATGCTTCGGGATATTATGGCCCATTTCGGGATGCAGCAGACTCGACACCGCAATTTGGGGACAGAAGGACTTACCAAATGGACCCAGGTAACGCCCGCGAAGCAATTAAAGAGATTGAATTGGATATCGCTGAAGGTGCTGATATGCTCATGGTTAAGCCAGCTTTGGCATACATGGACATTATCTGGCGGGTGAAGGAAGCAAGTAACTTACCAGTTGCGGCTTACAATGTTTCCGGTGAGTATTCGATGGTGAAAGCTGCGTCTCTCAATGGTTGGATTGATGAGGAGCGGGTGGTTTTGGAAACTTTAACTGGATTTAAACGGGCTGGCGCAGACTTGATTTTGACCTACCATGCTAAAGATGCGGCGCGATGGTTAAAGTAGGGTGAGCCATTGAAAAGTAAGGATTTAGAAATCTCACGCAGAGGCACAGAGGCGCAGAGTTGTGTTTTGGTGGCTCGACGTGAGATTTTGTGTTTTGACTGTGATTATATCGCCAGCCTCAAAAAAGAAATTGAGAGTCTCCTCAATCAATACAAAGAACTTGAGCCAAAAATACGTGCTACTAATCCTAAATATGCAGGACTAAAATATCCTGACCCTCTGAAATTAACTCAAATTCAGCAACAACTAGATTCAGATACCCTGCTATTGCAATATTCCTTGGGTAAAGAACATAGCTATCTTTGGGTTGTCACTCCCAATTTTCTTGATACTTATGAACTACCCGGACAGGAAAAGATAGAGAATGCCATAAATGATTTCGTCAATCGCTATTAAATAGAGCTTCTGATCAAACCCTCAAAGCAGCAAAACAACTTAGTCAAATCATCCTCGCACCTGTCGCTAACAACTTAAGAAAAAAACGTTTAGTAATTGTGGCTGATGATGCTTTGGAAAATATACCTTTAGCTGCGTTAACTAACTTAACCTCTCAAGAATCTTACCAACCCCTACTAGTAAATCAATTTAATAAAACTATTTTATATTTTCCAGGGGAGCATGAATATGGATATGCAAGTCCTGAGAGAGCGTGCAGGACTTAGCCGTGCAGAGGTTGCCTTCAGGCTTCTATGCAGTTAATAGCTTGCTCAGTGAAGGATTAGTAGATATTTTATTTTGTGTAAAGACTTCAAAAAACCTATAAAATCTAACTTAGGTATGTAGATTTTTGTATTTGCAACTTCTAATGTAGGTTGCGTTAGTTATGTTAGTAACATAATGTTTCTCAGGTATTGTGCGTTAGACCTACCGTAACGTAACAGCACATCTATCTGTGTATGACAGCAGTTGCTTATGCAGCCTCTCCTATAGAGTTAAAGTTTTGCGTTTTATTTTGCTCCACCTTCCTTGTGATTTTGCTTACTCCAGTGAGGAGAGTTCCGCCTCTATCACTGGTTGAATTTCCTAAATTTCTCACGCCTGATGTGGAGAAAATCAGTAAGGTTCCCTTATCCGTTTGATAATGCATTTCCGAGATATGGATTGCCTAGCTTTAAGGGTAATTTCGAGTTTGGACAACAGTTTTGATATAGTTATCTCGGCAATTACTCTCTGCTTAGGGGCAAAATAGCAATTAAACAGACAGCACAAGAGATGGGAAATAACAAAGAATCTAGAAAGAACTTTTTTACCTTTTCTCTCTGTGTCTGAGGCGGTTCATTTAAAAAAACCAATCTCTAACTAGTGCGATCGCTCACGGTATTTGCGACAGCAGCACGATAAAATTCTAAAACCATAATCGTAGTAAAAGGTCTAAATGGCAGAAACACTATTCTTCAACGCCTTACGGGAAGCCATTGATGAAGAAATGGCACGTGATTCCAGCGTATTCGTTCTCGGTGAAGACGTAGGACACTATGGCGGTTCCTATAAAGTTACCAAAGACCTGTACCAGAAATATGGCGAACTCCGCATTCTAGACACCCCAATCGCTGAAAATAGCTTTACTGGGATGGCCGTGGGAGCAGCAATGACTGGGTTGCGTCCCATAATTGAAGGCATGAATATGGGCTTTTTATTGTTGGCCTTCAACCAAATATCCAACAACGCTGGGATGCTGCGCTATACTTCTGGCGGTAACTTTAAAATTCCGATGGTAATTCGGGGCCCTGGAGGTGTGGGACGGCAGCTAGGCGCAGAACATTCCCAGCGACTAGAAACTTACTTCCAAGCTGTGCCAGGGTTGAAGATTGTTGCCTGCTCCACACCAAGAAACGCTAAAGGACTACTGAAATCCGCTATCCGCGATGATAATCCGGTGTTGTTCTTTGAACACGTTCTGCTTTACAACTTGAAAGAAGATTTACCAGAAGAAGAATATTTACTACCTCTGGATAAAGCAGAAATGGTTCGTGAGGGTAAAGATGTCACAATTATTACTTATTCCCGAATGCGGCATCATGTGCTACAAGCCGTAAAAACTCTTGAAAAACAAGGATACGATCCAGAAGTTATCGATTTAATATCTCTCAAACCATTAGATTTTGATACCATTGGTGCATCAGTAAGAAAAACCCATAAAGTCATTGTTGTAGAAGAATCCATGCGAACTGCGGGTATTGGAGCAGAAGTTATCGCCTCAATAAACGATCGCTTATTTGATGAATTGGATGCGCCAGTATTGCGGCTTTCTTCGCAAGATATTCCCACACCTTACAACGGCAATCTGGAACGACTAACAATCATCCAACCAGAACAAATAGTGGAAGCTGTGGAAAAAATGGTAGCTTTGCGGGTTTAAAAGTTAAAACTTAAAAGTTAGGAGTGAGGAGTTAAGAATTTAATATTGAATTTACAACTCCTAACTCCCAACTCATAACTCCATAAAAGAGCGCTATTATAGCCTTTGTCAGTTGCGAGTTATGGTATGCAAAGACAGCGATCGCTATTAATTTTGATTTTAGTCCTGATAATCGCCGCGATTACGGTGATTGCCACAATTCCGATACCTCTTGGGCTGGACTTGCGCGGAGGCTCACAGCTAACTATTCAGGTGAAACCATCAGCGGAAGTTCCCCAAATCACCGAACGAGAATTGGAAGGTGTGAAGAAAGTTGTCGAAGGTCGGATTAATGGTCTGGGTGTTTCTGAGCCAGTCATCCAAACAGTCGGCGCAGATAAAATATTGGTGCAACTACCAGGGGTCAATAATCCAGAGCAAGCTGAACGGGTGCTAGGAGGTACGGCGCAGTTAGAATTTCGCACCCAAAAGCCGAATACAGAAACCCAACTGTTTGCTTTTCAAGCATCTAGAGCCGAATTGAAAGCCAAGCAAGAAGAGTTAAGAAAGAGTACCGACAAAGCAGCAATTGTCAAGAATCAAGAAGATTTACAGAATAGCAATCAAGCGATCGCTGAATTGTTTGAAAGCACCAATCCACCGCTAATTGGCAAATACCTCAAGGATGCCTATGGTGAACCCACTCAAGGTAACAATTGGAATGTTGCCATTCGCTTCGACCAACAGGGTGGTCAACTGTTCGCGGATTTGACAAAAAATCTCGCCGGGACTGGACGGAGCATTGGTGTTTTTCTAGACAATGAACTGATCAGCGCTCCTACTGTGGGTATAGAATTTGCCGCTACTGGTATTACTGGTGGCGCTGCCGTAATTACAGGAAATTTTACCGCACAGCAAGCCAATGACTTAGGTGTGCAGTTACGCGGTGGCGCATTACCGGTACCGGTGGAAATTGCGGAAATTCGCACTGTTGGGGCAACCTTGGGTAAAGACAGTATTACTAGCAGTATCTACGCTGGTATCGGTGGTCTGACTTTAGTATTAGTATTTATGGTAGTGTACTATAGACTACCAGGACTAATTGCCGATGTAGCACTATTGATTTACGCCTTGCTGACCTGGGCTACCTTTGCTTTGTTGGGTGTCACTCTAACTCTGCCAGGAATTGCCGGTTTTATCCTTAGTATTGGGATGGCGGTGGATGCAAATGTACTAATTTTTGAGCGGACACGGGAAGAATTGCAAGCAGGCAAATCCCTGTATCGTTCTGTAGAATCTGGTTTTTACCGAGCCTTTTCCAGTATTTTAGATGGCAACGTGACTACAGTCATTGCTTGTGCTGCACTATTCTGGCTGGGGGCTGGTTTGGTGAAAGGCTTCGCCCTAACTTTGGCTTTGGGTGTAGCCGTGAGTATGTTTACAGCAATTACCTGTAGTCGCACCTTGATGTTTTTAGCAATTACAATTCCCGCACTCAAGAAACCAGAACTTTTCTGTCCAAACCTGCCAAGATCAAATAAGGCAGAGGTGGCTCAATGAAACTAAGTATTAACAAATCGCGATCGCTTTGGTGGGCTATTTCTAGTGCCGTCATTCTGGCTGGTATCATCTCAATGGTGATTTCTTGGCAAAACCCGAACATCAAAGCACCTCTACGTCCCAGTTTAGATTTTGTCGGTGGTACACGATTGCAGTTTGAACGGGATTGTACCAAACCCGGTAACTGCGACCAGCCAATTGATATCAATGTCGTCCGGGAAGTGGCTAAAGCTCAGGGGTTGGGTGATAGCAGCATCCAAATTGTCGCTGACAAAGGCACTGGTGCAGAAAATGGTATACTAATCCGCACAAAAAACTTGGATCGTGAACAGCGTACCAATTTGCAAAATGCCTTAAGTGAAAAAGTCGGTACTTTTGACGAGCAAAAAAATCAATTTGACACCGTTGGCCCAACTCTGGGGGCAGAACTGTTTAGGTCTGGGGTAATAGCTCTAATAGTTTCCTTTGCAGGCATCATAATCTACTTGACCTTCCGGTTCCAGTTAGATTATGCAGTGTTTGCGATCGTTGCGCTATTACATGATGTCTTCATCACGGCAGGGATTTTTTCGATTTTGGGTTTAGTACTGGGTACTGAAGTAGATAGCCTGTTCATCGTTGCTCTACTGACAATTACAGGTTTCTCAGTCAACGATACAGTAGTAATTTACGATCGCATTCGGGAAACCCTCAAGATAAATCCCAACCAAGCGATCGCTGACATTGTGGATGATGCAGTTAACCAAACTTTAGGACGGTCAATCAACACGACCTTTACTACGATGCTGTCATTGTTTGCTATCTTTCTGTTTGGCGGCGAAACTCTGAAAAACTTTGCTTTAGCTCTAATTATTGGCTTTACAGCGGGGGCTTATTCAAGTATTTTCATCGCCAGTACTCTTCTAACTTTGTGGCGAGAGCGTAATGGTCAAACAAGCGTGGTAGTCAGTGGTGAATCGATTGATACATCTGCTGGTAATTAGTCATTGGTCATTGGGTATTGGGCATAGGTTATTCTCCTTGTCCCCCTCATTCCCAATCCTGCGGGAAGTTAAAGCTACATCTTCCTCATCCCCTACCTTCCCATAGCCTATGGATCAATCCGAACACTCGTCAATAACTGACCCATCCTTTGCTCAACAAGTACAAAGATTACACAAGTTGACAACATATGGCAGATGGCTTTTTGTGGGCTGTTTATGGCTCACCATTGCACCTGTTAGCTTGTGGGGTCTACGTGCAGAAATTTCTCTGTGGCAACAATATTTTACCTGGGTAGCGGTGCGATATGGACTTTTCTATCATCCACTGTCTACCTTCGGTTTAGCATTTTGTATTGGGATGACTGCTGCTGTTTTAGTTTGGCAAAGTCGGAATATTCTACTCGGACTACCACAACAGGAAAAACAACGTTTAGAAAAACAAGTTTATCGGATACGTCAGCAGGGGCCAACTCATCCTCTATGGAAGTGGGTTTGCCATTAAACTTTCTTTCTCGTTGCATATATATGTACACGTACAGCAATTTCTAGCAAAATATGACTTAACGATACAAAGATATTGCCAAAAGTGGATGCCATACATGAACGAATCTCAGATTCAATTTAGCGAACAGATCCGTTGCGCCAAAGGCGAACGCAAGTCTGAAATTGACCTTTATCAACTTCAAGAGCTGTTAAACGTTTCAGCTTTCTGGGCAAAGGGACGCAGTATTGAGGATTTAGGTATAGCCATTGCCAACAGTGAACCAGTAATTTCCGTCTACGATCACGATCGACTTATTGGCTTTGCTAGAGCAACATCTGATGGCATATATCGCGCCACAATTTGGGATGTTGTGATTCATCCAGAGTATCAAAGTAGTGGGCTGGGAAGCAAGTTAGTAGAAACCGTTTTGAGTCATCCCCGCATGCGGTGGGTTGAGCGCGTTTACCTGATGACTACTCACCAGCAGGGTTTCTACGAAAAGATTGGTTTTCAACCCAACACCACCACTACGATGGTGCTACACAACCTAGTTAACCCTGCTTTTGTTTCTGCTACAGAAGTTCAGCTTCAGGAATCACTAGGGGGATAGAGATTTTTAGTCTGGTAACCTGCTGAGGCGTTTCCTTCGTAATGGTCGAGGGCATAATTTCTAACTTTCCTCCCATAACTTCCACTAAAGTCTGATTGATCAATAACCTCATTCCTGGGGAAAGAGCAGCGTTTCCTTGATCAACCTGGGTCGGCTGATCTTCAGATTTCATCAAATTAATCGGCTCGCTCCAGGGTATGGCATGGGTTGGTACATCCAACCAAATATTGACAAAATTATTTGTAGGTTGGATGCTGCTGGAAATACAGATACTGCCTTCCTCCATTTGAGTAATGGCAGTGTCTATTAAACTTATCAATATTTGGCGGAGCCAGAGGTAATCTGCCAAAACATAAATTTCTGGATCGGCGGGTAACAATTGCAAGGGAAAATTGCGATTTGCCGCCAGCATATAAGTTAAATTATGAACCTCTTCTAAAACTTGGGCTAACGGTCTGGGCTGAATATCTAATTTATTGGTACCATGTTCCGTTCTAGCAACGGTAAGAAGTTCATCCATCAGCTTGAGCAGTTTCAGTGTTCGCTCATGAGCTTGGGCAATAAATTCTCGTTCTTCAGCTGGATCTTCACATAGATCCGACAAAATTAACTGATGTAAGCCAATCAAACCATTGAGGGGCGATCGCAATTCATGGGTAGTCCGCGCCAAAAAACCAGCTTTAAACTGGCTCATTTCTCTTGCCATTTGGTATGCCAGCTGCGTTTGCTGTAGCTGTTGCGATATTGGTGGCATATCTTCTTGATCTAATGGCGCTACTGGAGATGAGCTAGATGAAACATTTGACGATGCCTGCGGCGGGCGTAGCCATCGCGCAAATAACTGACGGAAAACCATACCTAGTGCTATTCCTGCTCCTAGATATATCCAGTTGCTCCAATTCATAATCTGGCAATTATTAACTTGTTAATTGACCACAACAGCGCAAACTAAAATTCCAGATTTCTCTGTTGTTAAAATCAGGAAAACAACATTATAACTACCTATATTTGGTTATCACTCGAAATATCTAACTTTATCGCACCTTGCCGCAAAATCTGCCAATTTGTTCCTGTCCATTTAGCAACAGTGGAAGGTACACCCATTCCCGACATTTCACCCTGGTATTCTGTCGTTGCTAGAGTTAGAACCTTGGGAAACTGAACCTCAATTTCTGCCATCGTTTGCAAAGGCGGTTGACCAGAAAAATTGGCGCTAGTAGTAGCAAGAGGGCCTGTTTGCGCCAAAATAGTTTGTGCGATCGCACTGTTTGGTACTCGAATGCCAATTGTTGTCGGGTCGATGGGGTTCATAAATTTTGGCACACGATCTGAAGCTGGTAAAACTAATGTCAGCCCTCCTGGCCAATATTTATCTGCTAGTTCTTGCCAAACTTTATACTCGTTCTCACTACCTTTAACATACAGCCACAAATCTTCAGCACTAGCAGCCATCAAAATCAAGGGTTTGTCTTGACTGCGTTGCTTCGCCGCAAAAATTAATGCTGCTTTTTCTGGTATAGCTGCAAGTGCCGGAACAGTATCTGTGGGAAAGCTGACCAAAACACCAGCGCGTGCGCCAGCTATTAGATTTGTTAAAGAAACTTGTGTCATTTTTATAGAGTTAACAGTTAGGAGTGAAGAGTAAGTAATTTTTTGTATCTTCTTTCTAATAACTCATAACTTACAACTCATAATTCCTAACTTTTATAAGCAAGGGCAAAGCGTTCAATTCCAGCTAAATCAGCGTGAATTTGAATTTTACAATAGCTACCTTGATTTTGCAAAAGTTCTTGCACTGCATCCGCCTGTCCTGCCATCATCTCAATTAACCACACGCCACCAGGCTGCAAATAGCTGGGAGAAATTTCTATCAAATGGCGAATGCAATCTAAGCCATCAGTGCCACCATCCAAAGCTAGATGTGGTTCATGGTTAACTACTTCTGGTTGCAGGGTAGGTAAGGTACTGGTGGGTATGTAAGGGGGGTTTGACACCATACCACTGAACTGACCTTTTAAGAATGTCAGTGGCTCCCACCAGGAACCTTGATAAAATTTAATCCGGTTAGCAAAACCCAAATTATGGGCGTTGGTTCGTGCGATCGCCAGAGCTTCTAAACTGTAATCAACTGCATGAATTGTTGCTTTTGGCAAAACATCTGCTAGTCCCAAAGCGATCGCTCCACTCCCAGTGCCTAAATCAGCCCAGTGTCCTGAAGCATTGCTAGCAGATGCTAAAGCTAAATCAATTAAGCTTTCTGTCTCTGGTCTGGGAATCAAAACCGCACTTGACACCGCGATTTGAAAGTTGCGCCAAGGTGTAACTCCCGCAATATACTGCACTGGGAAGCGGTCATTTAATCGTCTCTGCCAGAGCTTGTCTAACTCTTCTAGCGGCAATTGCAGCTGAATTTGAGGCCAGTTTTTAAAGGACTCCAAACGCAGTGCCAAGCGGTCTAACCCAGAAACTTCTAGGAGCAGCCAATCTACCTCGGCAGGCGGGACATCAGTGGCGATCGCTGCTTGGTGAGCTGCATTGCGCCACTGCCATAGTTGTAAACCAGAAACTATCAGATGTTTCTCCCCCATGCCTCAACCTTGGAGTGCATAACCGTTATTTTTTCGGAGCAGCGGGCGCAGCAGCAGGCTTGGCAGCTGGAGATTGATTGGGCGCAAGCGAGCGAATAAAATTGATGGACTCCCGCGATGGATACAGAACAATTTTATTTATACTAGGGTCGCTACTGCTATTAAGAGCCTCCATAACACCGTACAAATCTACCACCTGAATTTCAGTGTTGGCTGCTTCCTTTGGCACGGCTTTTTTGAATTCGTCTAATAGAGCCACTGCTTGCTCTTTCTCAAAAAAGAAAGGGATGTACCGCTCGTTGCCTTTGGCAACGGGAATGGTCAGATAGCTATTATCTTTCTTAAATTTGGGTACAAATAAGGGAATACCATTAAATTGCTGCCCTTTTTTACCATTTTCATTCAGCATACTTGTTGCTGAAGCTACTTGCTGTTGGGTTGGTACTAAAGTATAAATTACAGAGTCTGATTTCTTTTTGCTTTCTTGGACTATTTTATAGTAGTCTGCCAAGGACAAAGGTCTTACCTGTAGAGTGCTTGCCAACTGGGGGTTTTCTTTCTTGAGCCGATTGTCAAGGAATTTTTGAGCATCTTGCTTGCTAATAAAAAATCCCACTTGAGAGATTGGCTTAGATTCGTTGTTCCTCGAAAGAACTACAAATTCGCCTTTGGGATTGGTGAGCGTGAATACAGGTACTTCTTGGAGCTTTTTCACTACCTGATCTTGTGGCAACGCGATCGCTTCTAGATTGCCTATTCCTGGTAGATTTCCTATTCCTGAAAGCCCCGTTAAAAATACACTGCCAGCTATACCCAATGTTGCGCCCAAGCGAATAAATGATTTCATGACTGCTCCTCGCATCAATAGTCCAATTAAATTAAACAAATGGTTGGATTTGCACAGCACCAACTAGCTTTAGTTATATAGCAATCTATTTCAGTTGTGAAAAATTCATTGTGCGCGTTGAGGTTGAATGTTAACTGTCAACGGTCAAAATTCAATATTCCGCAACTATTTAGGGTTGCTATAGTTATAGTTTTGACAAATCGACTGTGCTAAAGTTGTGTTTTTCTCGATTTCGCTACGCTATTCACCACAAAATGCTGTAGATGCCTATTATATGTCTTCTCAAACAGTGAAAACTCTCTATGTCTCTCAACCTTGGAGATGATAACCACCATTTTATCCGCTTTCTCTAATATCGGGTGACGCTATTACTTAATCAATCGTTCCATCTGCGCTTGCTTTAATATCTTCTCAAATCTATACAAAGCTCCGTTTCAGGAATAACTGACTGCTTAAAGGCGAAATTTGCCTGTTAAACTTCAACAGCAAATCAAATAATGTAACAGAAAATTTGTTCTTATCGGTAAGTAAGAATGTGCAATTTAATTGCACATCTTAAGAAACTTAGTCAATCTGCCTTCACTGTTAACTATATTAATTACTTAAATCGGGATGACAGGATTTGAACCTGCGGCATCCTGCTCCCAAAGCAGGCGCGCTACCAAGCTGCGCTACATCCCGTTTAGACTTATCTACTTTTTGTGGTTTGGTTTTAATTTACCATCAAAGCGATCGCGCTTTACAAAAAGTATTAAGGTAACTATATCACATCAGACGGCTAATGCCTAATTTATTTTATCCTTTGCCAAAGACACGATAAATTACATTGTTACGATAAAGGTTTTTTGCCGACTTAGTTTTACAAGATATATACTTGCGCTTTCGTCGGCAGAAAAAAAGCAAAACCAGATCAAAATAATATATTTTGACTATATTACCTGATTTTATTGTGCAAATCGGGTTTTATTTTGATTGAGCGCTAGTGAGGATACCAGAACATGCCTTTAATGCCTTCTGGATCAGCCATAAACCCCATAGTTCGGTAGAAATCTACAACATGGGGGTCGGCGAAGAGAGTGACATTACTAATTTCTTCACTCCTAAGTTTTTTGAGAACGTATTTCATCAGTGCCTTTCCCAGTCCTTGACTTTGAAAGTCTGGGTGAACCACCACATCCCAAATAGTGGCATTAAACGCGTGATCTGAGGTAGCGCGGGCAAAACCAATGAGCCGCTTTTGGTTTCCTCTCACCTGCCACATTGAGGCGACAAGAAAACTATGCTCAATAGCTTTTTTCACTTTTCTTAGAGGACGACGCGACCAACCAACTGCATCACAGAGTTCTTCTAGCTCATACAGGTCAATGTCTCGCTCCGTACTGAAGACGATGCGAGCTTCCTTTGGAGAAGCTTCGCCAATGCTACCGAGGCTGGAGTTGCCCGCAGTTTCCGCTGTATGCTCTTCAAAGGAGTTTGTCCTAGTTGTCCCTACAGATTCAGGAGTGCTAAACCAAGTTTTCCAAAAACCCATGCCGACGTGGTTCGGGTAGTATAACTGAATTGGTTTCCACTCTCAGGAGTGTTGATTCACGTATAACATAACTACCCCCATTTACTACCCCTTACACTCAAAGTTTTTCGGTTGTTTTCGGGATTTGCAATGGTAACAGCCAATTAGAGCGTGTTTCACACCAATCATTTTCAACTTTAGCATTTTGTTGTAAAGGCTAGGAGAAATTCACCAAAAGGGAAGAATATAAACAATTCAAAATTCACGCATTCAAAATTCAAAATGGAAAAACCTAATCGTGGCAATTGCTCGTATAGAGCTTAAATGCACGTTAACTTAGGAGTGAATTGTATACAAGGGATTATTTGGGAAAATTCTTCCCTAGTCCCCAATCCCCGACACCCAGCCCCTAACACCCAGTCCCCAGGTGACGAAAGCAAGCGAGTCTTACCCTTAACAATGGCTTCTGGTTTAAAATCTTCGACACTGGAACTCCTAAAGCGCTTTAACCGAGCGTTTCCCCAGTTTTATGAGCAATTCGTCAGCAGTGAAATTCAACTGCAAAATTTGCGGCTAGCCTACCGTCTTTATAAAACTAGACGTGCTGTTATTGAACTGAAACCGGAAGGTAGCAAAAGTGCCCTGCATTTTGCTTACCGTAACCAGTCTTTTCTCCTCAGCGATATTTTTGGTGTACTAGCAGCTTATGGGTTGACTATTCACGGTCTGAGTCTATACGGTCAGATCCGTCCGCCGATGTTAGTTTTTATCAAACTGTTGGTGTCTCGTGGTAGTAAAGCCTTAACCGAGAAAACCGCAGAAAATGTCTGTCGCGCCATTCGTGAGGCTTTAGGAGGTCGGTTTGAGGTAGAAGAGATGCTGGCAGTAGAGTTCAATCTTGACACTGGCTTAGAGCAGGTACAAACTGAGTTCTATGTTGATCCGGTCTTTCATCTCCCTGCCCTAGTAATTGAAGCCGATAATCAACCAGGATTATTCTACAAAGTGATGTACGCCATCTGGCAAGAAGACCTTCTGGTAGTCAATGCCAATTTACTGGTTTGGCGTGGACGTACACGGCTAATTCTCTACTTGTTGGGGCCGAATGAAAGTCTCATTCCTGAATATCTGGGTCACAAAATTGCCGAAGGGGTGCGACAGAGGTTGCTGGGTAAATGATAAAAGTGAGGAGTGATGAGTTAAATAATTCGTAATGACGCTCCTGCGTCGCTAACGTAATTCGTAATTAAAAATTAATAACTCCTTACTCATAACTTCTAACTCTTCGCACTCCGTATTTAGTCGCACCCACCCTTAGGGGTACGATATAAGTATGGCAACTATCGAAATCTTGGGCGTTCCACACGCATACGAGCTAACGGCTCCCACTTCCTGCCCCCATGCTTTAGTATTTATCCACGGTTGGCTCAATAGCCGTGGATATTGGCAACCTGTGATTTCCCGCCTATCAGATGATTTGCAGTGCCTGTCCTATGATTTGCGGGGTTTTGGTGAATCCCAATCCCAGGTAAAAACCGATTTTAGTCGAGCACAAACGTCTCTAAGTCTTACGCCCATCTCCAGTAGTGCGCTTGGCTCACCAATCGATTCTCTTTATACTCCTGTTGCCTATGCTCAGGATTTAGCAATTCTCCTGAAACAGCTGAATATTACTAGTGCTTGGCTAATTGGTCACTCTTTGGGAGGCACAATCGCTCTTTGGGGAGCAGATCAAATACCTGAGTGTGTTAAGGGAGTTATCTGTATTAACGCTGGCGGTGGTATTTACCTCAAAGAAGCTTTTGAGCAGTTTCGCTCGGCAGGTCAAAAATTTTTGCAAGTCCGCCCACGTTGGCTGTCCCAAGTGCCTTTGATTGATTTGCTGTTTACCAGAGCCAGTGTGGCACGTCCTTTAGACCGCTATTGGGCACGTCAGCGACTGATTGATTTCGTTGTAGCTGACCCAGAAGCTGCTCTGGGAAGTCTTTTAGACTCCACTACTGAGGAAGAAATCAATCGTTTACCTGAGCTAGTATCCCAACTGAAGCAGCCTGTTTATTTTTTGGCTGGTGCCGAAGATAAGGTTATGGAACCCAAGTATGTGCGCCATTTAGCTAGCTTTCACAGACTGTTCCAATATTGTGGTGACAATGTTTTGGAAATTCCTGATTGCGGACACCTAGCTATGTTGGAACAGCCGGATGCAGTGGCTGATCACATCCGGTCGATAGTCATTAGTCATTAATCATTGGTCATTGCCCCTTACGACTCAGGCTGATACAACTTCATCACCTGGGTAAGAGCTAACCTAGACTCAACGCCCAGTGTGAGAGGGGATGTATGACCACAGGATAGATGGTCAGCGGCGGCACAGCCGATCATGGCGGCGTTATCGGTACAGAATTTTAGAGGTGGGAATAGGACGCGTAGGTTATGTTCAACGGCGGCGGCTTGGAGGTTTTTTCTCAAGCCGCTATTAGCTGCTACACCGCCACCAACAGCAATTGTGTCTAGACCATAGTCTAGGGCACAGGCGATCACTCTTTTGGTTAGCGATCGCGCTACGGTTTCCTGAAAGCTAGCTGCTAAATCTGCCACTGGCGCTTGTCCACCATCTTTCTCTAACTGCTGCACTAAACGTAATACAGCCGTTTTTAACCCACTAAAGCTCGTATCATAACGATGGAACCCCCCACCAGGTAGAGAAACTTTTCCTTCTGGTAGGGCAAAGGCTTGGGCATTACCTTCTTGTGCCAGCTTGTCAATCACTGGGCCACCCGGATAACCCAACTTTAACAATCGCGCCACTTTATCAAAGGCTTCACCCGCAGCATCATCACGAGTTTGCCCCAAAGTTTCGTACATACCACAACCCTTGGCATAAATCAAGCTTGTATGTCCGCCAGAAACTAATAAACTCAAGAAAGGGGGATTTAAACTTGGTTCGCTCAAATAAGTTGCGTAAATGTGACCTTCAAGGTGATGAACTCCCAAAAATGGTTTGTTATGTACCATCGCCAGGGTTTTGGCAGCAGTCAACCCCACCAACAGCGCTCCTACGAGTCCAGGGGCACAAGTGGCGGCAATCGCGTCAATATTCTCCCAGTCTAGTTGAGCTTGCTCTAGGGCTTGAGCGATCCCTTCATTGATTGTTTCCAAGTGCTGGCGAGATGCTACTTCTGGTACTACCCCACCATACTGCTGATGGACTGAAATTTGTGAGGCTACAATACTGCTGCAAACTTTACGATTGTTAACAATTGCGACGGCAGTTTCATCACAGCTAGTTTCTATTGCTAAAACGGTTGCCATTGAGGGTGCTAAGTGCTGAGTTTTGAGTAGTAGAGACAAAATCTTGCTTCTTTACTACCCTACAACAACAATTCTTATACTTAGGACTCGTTACTCACCACTTAGCACCCGATAAAGATTTGGTTGAGAAGCTTTAACTTTTATTTACTTAAACTTTACTCGGTTCCCACCCAAGAGTATGATGACTTCCTAGTTATGCAAATAAACAACTGTACAAGCCGCTTCGTTTTGTACAAAGAACTTCTTGTTTTGTAATAAAAGGAAACAACTCTATGCGACGATTGTTTGCTTTGATGTTAGCGATTAGTCTTTGGTTCAATTTTGCCCCCCCAGCACAAGCTTTAGGGGCTAATTTGACACCGTGCAAGGACAATCCCGCTTTTCAAGAGCTAGCAGCTAATGCCCGTAATACCACCGCTGATCCCCAATCAGGGAAAAAGCGGTTTGAGCGTTATTCTCAGGCGCTGTGCGGCCCTGAGGGCTATCCCCACTTGATTGTTGATGGTCGTCTAGATCGTGCTGGTGACTTCTTGATCCCTAGCATTCTGTTTCTATATATTGCTGGTTGGATTGGCTGGGTAGGTCGTGCCTATCTGCAAGCGATCAAAAAAGACGCAAACACTGAACAAAAAGAAATCCAAATCGATCTTGGTTTGGCACTACCCATCATGGCTACAGGGTTTACTTGGCCACTAGCAGCAGTCCAAGAATTACTCTCTGGAAAATTAACAGCCAAGGATACAGAAATCCCCATTTCTCCACGTTAAATCAGCTTAACTAATTCATTTGTTTTGGAGACTAAATTCATGGCAGACAAAAGCGACCAATCATCCTATTTGATCAAGTTTATTTCCACAGCACCAGTCGCAACAACCCTATGGCTGACAATCACAGCAGGTATCTTGATTGAGTTCAACCGCTTTTTCCCCGATCTACTTTTCCACCCACTACCATAAGTGGAGAATGAGATTTAGGACAGTGAAATGTCTTGTTTTTTGCTTAATATTGTGTAGTTGATGTATTCAGCTTAATTTAGGCAGAATTATCAGCAAAATAGGCAGCAAAAATAGTTTTTTGAAACTCGTGATCCTGTTTACAGATCGCGAGTTTCACAGCTTGAAAACTAGCTAAATTAATTTTTCTAAACTTCCTAGCCAAAAACCATCTTTAGCTACAATTATTATTAATATAAAAATGCCACCATTTTAATTTAGAGGCGAACATAAGAATATGGCGCAAGCAGTAGATGCATCAAAAAATCTCCCCAGCGATCCCAGAAATCGTGAAGTTGTTTTTCCCGCATTCCGCGATCCGCAACTGGGCAATCTAGAAACCCCAGTAAATGCTTCTCCCTTGGTCAAGTGGTTCATTAATAACTTACCTGCCTATCGCCCAGGTCTGTCTCCTGCCAGACGCGGTTTAGAAGTTGGCATGGCTCATGGTTACTTGCTATTTGGCCCCTTTGCCAAATTGGGCCCACTGCGAGATACAGATAATGCGAACTTAGCTGGTTTACTAGCAGCCATCGGCTTGGTTGTTTTGCTCACCGCTTGTCTATCTCTGTATTCTAATAGCAATCCACCAAAAGCACTTCCTAGCGTTACCGTACCTAACCCTCCGGTAGATGCTTTTAACTCTAAAGAAAGCTGGAACAATTTTGCCAGTTCTTTCTTAATTGGTGGTATTGGTGGTGCAGTAGTTGCTTACTTTTTGACTAGTAATTTGGGATTAATTCAAGGTTTATTTGGTTAATTTTGAAATGAGGAGTTAGACGCGATTAATCGCGTCTGTACAGGAGTTAAGAGTTAGGAGTTAAAATTTATAACTTCTAACTTTTAATTCTTAACTCTTAGCTTATTTAAACAAAACCGTTTCAATGTCGTTTAAAGCAGTTTCAAAATCGTCATTAACGATTTGAATATCAAATTCATCTGCGGCTTGAATTTCTTCTTGGGCCCGGAGTAAACGACGGGCGATCGCTTCTTCAGAGTCTTGGGCGCGAGAGCGTATCCGTTTCTCCAATTCATCAAAAGAAGGCGGTAAAATAAAAATGCTGAAGGCACTGGGAAAGGAAGTACGAATTTGTCTTGCTCCTTCTAACTCAATTTCTAGGACCACCAACTTGCCAAAATGAATTTGGTTAAGCACAGCTTCACGGGGAGTGCCATAATAGTTACCAGCAAATTCTGCCCATTCCAAAAATTCACCTTCAGCAACTAATTGTTCAAACTTAGTGCGGCTGATAAAGTAGTAATTTTTGCCATCGATTTCCCCTGGACGAGGAGAGCGCGTAGTCACGGATACGGAATAATAAAGTTCTGGATGACGCTCTAGGAGCGATCGCATTAAAGTGCCTTTACCGACCCCACTGGGGCCAGTTAAAACAATCAACCTGCCTAAATGTAAGCATTCTTCGGTAGTAGCAATACTCTGGATGGGTAAAACTGGCATCATCCCTTCAACCTGTGAATCAATCAATAGATATTATTCATTAGTCTTGTGTTCCTGGCCAAGTCCACTAGTGACTAAAGAATTTGTAGCAAGGGTGACAGAAAACTTGTCTAATTCACATGGTACTGCCGATATGGTGCAAATAGAAATGAGATTATTAATCCACTCCTAATCAATTATCTACAGTTTGATGATCGCGGGAAATTACAAAGCGATTTGCTACCGTTTCAGGCTGAATAGCGGACAGAATTACGTGGCTGGAATCGGTGATAATTACAGCCCTAGTCCGACGACCGTAGGTTGCATCAATCAATTGACCCCTGTCCCGTGCATCGGTAATAATCCGCTTAATCGGGGCAGACTCTGGACTGACAATGGCAACTACTCGGTTGGCAGACACGATGTTACCAAAGCCGATGTTGATTAATTGAATCTCCATAAAAAACTGACGCCAAACGCGGTTTGAGAAGCATGAAATAAACTTATTTCCATGTTATCGCCAAAAAACGGGAGTCACAACGCTTAAATTCAAGCCTGCCTTGATTTTTAAATAATGTCTGCTTTTTTTCGCTGTTTATCAGCTATTTTTCATCAAAATCCTCCCATAGATATAGGCGCAATTCCACTGATACAAGCTAGTTGGATGATGTACATTTATTTCGTTTGAAATAAGTATCTAATTCGGAAATTGATGGGGAGAAAAATCGATTGGAATTGCCTCGCTCTAACTGTGCTAGCTCACTACAATAATGTCAATGCTGCTGAATTGGTATTTTTAGGTCATAGCGAAAATGTGACGTTTCGCGTTGAAACTCGGAATAATCAAAATTTTGCTACATCTGGAGAATATGATGAGCAAGCTTTATTTCTTCTCCGTATCCATTATCTGATCGCGGAATCCAGCGATCGCATCTGGCAACAACATACAACTCATGTGGCTTAATGCGTTGTATCGAGATACCGATTTGCTTTTTTAGCGCCGCAGCCAAATGAACACGATTACTTATTAAAAACTGTACCCTACGTTAGTGAAAGCTTCTGTAGCAAATATCTTAAAGGCGAGACATTTTTGTTCGATTCATAGCTGTTCTACTTTGATATTAACGGTTCAATTTTGTCTCCCAGATTTACAGCACGCAACCGTCGTACACTTCCAGCTTGACAATCGCGTAACCAAGTTTTAACTCCTTGGGCAACAGTACCGTTACTACTATCGCGTGGCGGAGATAGTGGCTGCTGTGCTGAATGGGAACCAGTTTGAGAAAACATCATCACTAGTTGCCAACCACTTTTAGTTTTAGTCAACAATAGCCAGTGGAATTGCTGCAATTCTACAACTTTCTTTCCTATGTACTGGCGCTCTAAAGTAGTAAAGAAAACTTGCTCAACTCCTGATGCAGAGCTTTTAGGCGCATCTGTACTATATTCTTCAAGATTAAGGGGCAGAGGAGTAAATTCAGGTCTTCCTGCCACTAGCATATAACTGTAAACATCACTGCTTCTGCTGAGGCGGCGGGCGCGTTGACTAGCGCGATTGGTGTAACTAGATAAATCTTGAAGTAGCTGTATAGTTAATGTTTCTAAATTTTGCTCAGAACACAAAGACCTCGCCCCAGTGTTCACATTTTCCCTTTCTGCTAGGGCAGAGGGTTGAGGGGTGAAGTTTGTCGAGAACGCTGGGTAAGCAAGGCTATTTGATACTAAAACCCAGAAGCCACAAGCTAAAAGCCAACTATAATTTTTCTTCTTGAGCGAAGAGGCAAGATTGTTCTCCCCTACACCCTGCACACTATCCCCCAGATTTTCACTGACTCTTAGCTTCATGCCACCGTGGTTAACTCCTCAGAAATCCTTTTCCAGGCTAACTCAGGCTCAATAGCAGCGGTGATGGGACGCCCAATTACTAGGTAATCTGCGCCTGCTTTAATGGCTTGTGCTGGGGTGAGCGATCGCTTTTGATCACCTTTATCTGCCCAAGTTGGTCTAACCCCTGGACAAACAAGCAAAAAGTCATTTCCACAAGTTTGTCGCAACTGTGCCACCTCTTGAGGCGAACAAACTACCCCATCCAGACCACATTCTTGAGCCAGCAGGGCCATTTCTAAAGCATATTCTGGCAATTCCAGAGGTATTTTTAAATCAAATGCCAACTGCCTAGCAGAAATGCTTGTTAGCAGGGTAATAGCAATTAACTTTGGTGGTTGTACACCTGCTTTTGCAGCCCCTTCCTGTGCCGCCTCAGTTGCGGCTTTCAGGGCATCTCTACCAGCAGTAGCATGAATTGTAAGTAAATCCACTCCGTATCTAGCTGCACTCCGGCAAGCACCAGCAACGGTATTGGGGATATCATCAAACTTTAAATCTAAGAAAATGCGCTTTTGCCGAGACTTTAGTTCTTCTAAAATTTTCGGGCCAGTACTAGTAAACAACTCTAAACCAACCTTCCAGAAACTAACTTGCGGGAGTTGATCTATAAGAGCGATCGCACTTTGCTCATCCGGCACATCCAAAGCCACAATAACTCGTTGTTCTGCCTGTTCACCATTCCCCATTCCCCACTCCCTATTCCCCATTTAAGGAACTAAACGCACAAACTTATTTTTCCCAACTTGTAAAACCTTACCTTGTAACTCAGCAGGATCAGCAAAAGTAGTATCAATATCGGCAATGCGATCGCCATCTAAGCGCACGCCACCTTCTTGAATTTTCCGCTTTCCTTCCCCTGTACTTTTGCATAAACCAGTGACATTGAGAATATACGCTAACTTAGTAGGAAACTGCGATACCTCAGCTAGAGAAAATTCGGGAACTGCACCTTCCTTTCCACCGCTTTGGGCAGCTTCTTTAGCCTCTTGCGCTGCTTGTTCACCGTGGTACTGTTTGACAATTTCCCATGCTAAAAGTGTCTGGCGATCGCGGGGATTTTCTGGCAGACTATCCAAAGGTAAATCTGTCAACAGTTCAAAATACTGCTCCAGCAGATGATCGGCAACTCCTTGTAACTTCTGATATTTTTGCCCCGGATGTTCTGATAACCCAATATAATTACCTAAAGACTTGGACATTTTTTGCACACCATCCGTGCCAATCAAAATTGGCAACAGCATCCCAAACTGTGGCTCTTGACCAAAATGGCGCTGCAAATCTCTGCCCACAGCAATGTTAAATTTTTGATCAGTCCCTCCCAATTCCACATCTGCCTCAACGGCAACGGAATCAAAACCTTGCATTAACGGGTACAGGAACTCATGGATAAAAATTGGATTCTCTTTTCTATAGCGATCGGCAAATCCTTCTTTCGCCAACATCTGCCCCACCGTCATCGTGGAGAGTAACTCCAGAATTTTCTCTAAGTTTAGCCCAGAGAGCCATTCAGAGTTATAACGCACCTCTAATCTTCCTGGTGTGTCAAAATCCAAAATAGGGCGTACTTGGTCAAGATAAGTCTGAGCATTTTGAGCTACATCTGCTTCTGTAAGCTGACGACGCACTTCAGATTTACCTGTTGGATCGCCAATGCGTGCTGTAAAATCGCCAATAATCAGAACTGCTATATGGCCTGCATCTTGAAACGCTCGCAGTTTCCGTACTGGTATGCTATGACCAAGATGAATATCAGTACCTGTAGGATCAATCCCCAATTTGACCCTTAAAGGTTGGTTTGTGCTTACCAAGCGCTTTTCTAGACTATCACTGTTAACATCAGCTGGTTGTGGGAAAACTTCTACCACACCACGACGCAGCCAAGCAAAATCTTGCGTCATACTAGAAAATCCACTGTTAGCTATGTTTTGCACACTAGAAGTTAAGTTGGTTATAAACACTTGCAATTTATCCGCTTTCTCATCTGCCAAACTACTATAATTGCAAAAAATTAACCGCCTTGCTTCGTCCAATCAATTACAGTTAAATTTATAAGTGAGGAAGTGAAATCGCCGTGTCGTCTTCTAGGACTTTTGAAGATAAACAGCCACAACGTCGGGCTTCATCCGGTTTTGAGTTTTTGAAAGGAGTCGGTCAGGTAACTGGCGGTACTCTCCTCTCAATCACCATGTTGGCAAGTTCCATTGTAGCCGGAGGACTGGTTGGTTTAGCCATTAGTTTCCGTAATTTGCCAGATGTAAGACAGCTACGTAACTTCTTTCCCTCAGAAACAACTTACATCTATGACGTTAAAGGTAAGCTTTTAACCAGTATCCACGGGGAAGCCAACCGGGAAGTCGTGCCCCTGGATAGAATTTCCCCGAATTTAAAACGGGCAGTATTAGCCAGTGAAGATAGTCACTTCTACGATCACCACGGGATTAATCCCACTGGTGTTGGACGTGCTGTAGTAGTTAACGCTGTAGCAGGTGGAGTCAAAGAGGGTGGCTCTACTGTTACTATGCAATTGGTAAAAAACCTATTTTTGTCTCGCAAGCGTGCCTTTACCCGCAAGTTAGCGGAGGGGGTGCTAGCAATTCGGTTAGAGCAAATTCTCACTAAAGACCAAATTTTAGAAATGTACCTCAATCAAGTTTATTGGGGTCATAACAATTATGGTGTACAAACGGCAGCCCGCAGTTACTTTAATAAATCAGCAGAATATTTAAGCTTGGGTGAGTCAGCAATGATGGCGGGTTTAATCCAAGCACCAGAAGAATTCAGCCCGTTTGCGAGTATGAAGCTAGCAAAACAGAAACAAAAAGAAGTGCTGGGACGGATGCTGGAATTAAACTGGATCAACCAGTCAGAGTACGACAGTGCCCTCAAGCAAGAAATCAAACTTGGTAGAATCAAATCCTTTCAAGGTAGTGCCCTACCTTATATAACCAATACAGTAGCGCAGGAGTTGGCTAAAAAGTTTGGGCGTGAGACACTACTCAAAGGTGGGATGCGGGTGCAAACTACAGTTGATGCCAACTTCCAAATTATGGCAGAGGAAACTGTCGGTAAGTGGCATAAATCACTCCTTGGGCAGGGATTATCTAAGAATCAAATCGCCTTGGTGGCAATTGATCCGCGCACGCATTTTATTAAAGCATTGGTGGGTGGCGTAGATCCTAAGACCAGTGAATTCAATCGTGCAACTCAATCTCAACGGCAGCCTGGATCTTCTTTTAAACCGTTTGTCTACTATGCTGCTTTTGCTACTGGTAAATATGGGCCAGACTCAACGGTAGTAGATTCTCCAGTTAGTTATCAAGATGGTAATGGTCGGTACTTTCCCAGAAATTATGATGGGGGATTTAGCGGCCCGATGCCAATCCGCACAGCTTTAGCCCAATCGCGCAATATTCCGGTGATTAAGATTGGTAAGGCTATTGGCATGAATAGAGTGATCGAAACTTGCCGTACCTTGGGCATCATGAGTCCGATGGAACCTGTTACCTCGCTACCTCTGGGTGCTATTGGTGTTACTCCGCTAGAAATGGCTAGTGCCTATGCTACCTTTGCCAATTATGGCTGGCAATCTCCACCAACTGTAATTGCCCGTGTCACCGATAGTAGTGGTAATGTGTTACTAGATAATACCCCTAAACCTCAGCTAGTTCTAGACCCTTGGGCATCAGCAGCCATTATCGATGTGATGCGAACGGTAGTTACTAATGGTACAGGTAAAGGTGCTGCTATACCTCGTCCGAGTGCTGGTAAGACAGGTACAACTTCCTCAGAAAAGGATATCTGGTATGTTGGCACTGTGCCACAGTTAACCACTGCTGTTTGGGTAGGCAGGGACGACAATAGACAATTAGCTAGCCGTGCTACGGGTGGCGGTATGGTTGCTCCCATCTGGAAAGATTTTATGGAAAAGGCACTGAAGAATGTACCAGTAGAAAACTTCAAGCCACCTTCCCAGTTTTCTCGGCCCAAGTCACAATAATTTTGAATTTTGGATTTTGGATTGGCAATTAATCCAAAATCTAAAATTGACTAGGCCTGTTTTTCTAGCTCGGCTTTCATCCGTTCTAAAGTAAGGTGCATTTGGTCAAACATTTGTTGCGGGGTGACACCGAACTGACCTAATTGCGTTTTCAGTTGTTCTACTGTCATTTGTGCCATGAAATCTTCTGATAGCTCGAAGCGCTTCATAAAGATGCGATAACGATCCATCATGGCTTCCATTTGCTCAATAAACAGCTTTTTGCCATCGCGGTCAAATTTGCCGTAGTTGTTACCAAGCTTGATTAGCGCTTGATAATCCTCAAACAGCTGTTTTGCTTCTTGCTGAACTATCTCAGAATCGAAGAATCCCATATTGCTTATATTAAACTGAGTGTCCAGACTCAGCAGCTTAATAGTTTTACTTCTATTTATTATTTTAGTCTAGGTGAGTAATCTAGTGACGAAGCTTCGGTTTTAGTACGGTTTGTTACCGAAATTTCAACACTTGACTTGAGAACCTTTCCTTTTTGTAAACCGACTTAATAAAGCCGCAATACTCATAGCTTTAGCCATTGATTTAGGATTGGTATTTTCACCCGGTTGAATTTTCAGTTTGGGAGCATATTTCAAAGCTAATGAATTTTGCGGGTTCAGTTTTAATGCTTGACAGATGTAAACCCTTGCCATCCCTAGAAATTTCTGTTGGAAATGTACCGAACCTAATAAGGCATAATAGTCGCTGTTATTTGGCTCTAACTTGATGGCATCGCGCAGTTCTTGCACGGCGAGGGCCCATTTAGCTAGCCTGACGTACTCAATAGCTCGCTGGTAGTGACGTTGAGCATAGTTTGTTAAAACTGGTTTGATATCAGTTTGTTCAGATAATGTCAATTTAACTGGCTTAACTTCTACCTCAGGGATGATGCGAACAGCTTTTTGCGGTAGGAACAGGTCTGGTTTATGCAACCGTAAGTAAACTAAATTCAGTATACTAATTTGTTGCGTTACCTGATAAAACTGAGCTAGTGATTTGTACTGTGCTTCTGCATAGCAGGCGATCGCTTCTTCGTAAAACAATTCTGCTTGGGGTGTAGACATTTCCATAATTTCCTGAGCTATAGCACTTTGAGAAGACAAAGCTTTTTGCTCTAAAACTCTTGCGTCCGATCGCAGCATAGCGATCGCAATCAAGCGCTTATGTCGATGTTTCAGTTGTTCATAAGCTGGATTGATTAAACGGCTAAATATTGCCGTTGCTAATTCTTGGTCTGGATTGCAGCTTTTGCTATAGCGATCGGGATGTAGCAGCTTCGCTAAAGTGTGATAGCGTTTAAAAATCTGACGATCATCAGCAATCACAGAAATTCCTAATACAGCGTAAGGATCACAAAGCTGTTCAAGCCATTTTGGCGGTAGGAAGGTCTGTGACATAGTAGTAATAAAGCTGTTAAAAACTTAAAATTAGCATCAAAGCTCAATGCACAGTCATGTGAAACTTACTCAAATTTATTCAAAGACTAAATTGTGTGTGGGGCTTCCCAGCTAAAAGTCTGAAGGGGAAGGCAGAGTAGATGACTCTCTGATTGTAGGAACTGTGGTATTGGTATATTTATTAAAAATATGTTGACTAAGCGCAAAAGTCGAAGTGTTGCTGCTGTTTTAGCTTTTTCTGGCACGCTGACAATTTCAGGATTACATAAATTCTATCTGGGACAGCCGTTATGGGGTGTTTTGTATGTGTTGCTTTCCTGGACACCTATCCCCAAGGTAGCTAGTGCCATTGAGGGAGTTTGGTATTTAGCCCAAGACGAAGAAGCTTTTGATCGTAATTTTAATCTAGGCAAGTCAACGACAAGAAACTCACAAAAGGTGAGTAATCAGGTAGGAGCGATGGCTGACGCTTTGCGTGAATTAGATGCTCTGCGCCAGGATGGACTGATTTCAGAGTATGAGTTTGAGCAAAAGCGCCGCCAATTGCTAGACCAGATTTCTTGAGGTAAGTGACAACCATGAATAACTGGCTACCTTTGAACCCCAGACTGCAAAAACTCCGCGCCAAACTCCTCAATGATCCTTACTATCGCCTACAATCTGGAGAAGAAATTCAGATAGCAGCAAAATTAGGTATCCGCATTGATGCTAATCAAGCCACTGTAGATGATTGGTTACGCCTACCAGGTTTGTCAATTCACCAAGCGCGATCGCTTGTAGAACTTTCGCGTTCTGGTGTTAAATTTTACTGTATTGAAGATATTGCTGCGGCTTTGGCTATACCAGCGCCGCGTCTGGAGCCATTAAAGCCTCTGCTGAATTTTATTTATTATGACCACGAATCTCTAGAAAGTCCTACGCATATAGTTAACCCAAACACAGCAACAGTTGAAAAGTTAGCACAAATTCCATTTATAGATTTGTCTTTGGCGCAAGCAGTGGTGCAAAATCGGCAATCAGCCGGGCCTTACCGTAACCTGGCTGATTTCCAACGGCGGTTGGAATTAACTGGTGATGCGATCGCCCAACTGATGTATTATTTAAGGTTTTAAGTTAGAAGTTTTAAAATAACTCCCAACTCAGCAAATTTTAGATTTTGAATTTTGGATTGAAGGAAAAGTCTAAAATCTAAAATTGAATGATTCCTAACTTTTTAAATGAACCCAATGCGGTCGAGAGGCCAAAAGCGAAACGTTGCCCGACCGATGACATTTTTTCTGGGTAAAAAGCCCCAATAACGAGAGTCATTACTATCGTTGCGGTTATCTCCCATGACAAAAAATTCGTCTTCTGGGACTTTCACTGGTTGATATGGCTGATTTGGTGGTTCAGCGATGTAGTCTTCTGCCAAGGGTTGACCGTTAAGGTAGACTTTGCCAGAAGCAACACTAATTACCTCACCAGGCTGGCCAATAACCCGCTTGATGAAGGCTTGGTCTTTAGGATATCCCCGACGTTGTAGTTCTGCGGGTGGTTGAAAAACAATAATATCCCCAGTTATGGGAGGGTGAAAATGGTAGGATATTTTTTCCACCACCAAGCGATCGCCTGTATGCAAGGTGGGCAACATCGAATCAGAAGGTATATAGCGGGGTTCGGCAATAAAAGTCCGGATCAGGAACGCCAAACACAATGCGATCGCAATTAAAATCAGATTTTCTTGCCAACTACGCCATACTTTTAACGACGCACGCTCTTCTTTTGCATCACTTTCGTGAGGAACCATAAAACTTTCTAGCCAGTTTAAGAAGTGGGACAAATACCTTGATTATTTTGACTCAAAAGGTATACTGATAAACAACATGGGTTCTGCATAAACCCATACAGATATTAAATAATACAGTTAGCGCATCTACCAAAGATAAGCAAAAGTGCTGTAAATAAACTATCACCTGCCTAAGGCAATATAAGCTAAATAATTAGGATTTTTGGATAGATGATTAAAAATCATAATTCTAATTGCTGCAATTATAAGGCAAGTTATTAAATAATTTTCAGTTTTGCTTCCTCCTGCTAAAAAATTAGTTCCAGATTGTTAGAGCGGTACAGCCAGTCGGTTTTTTGTTGGAGCAGAAAATTGGTCGTTGAGTTGCAAAAAAAGCTTCCTGAATGTCTTGAAATATATGCTTCATTTTCACTGAACACTAAGATGTTTATTCCATTATTCCAGTAGAGTAGTTTATCTACTTTTAGCGAACGAATAAAAATATGTTTTTTCATATGTTGTGTGAGCAAAAAATCTGCCCATAAAAGGCTCATATCCAGCAATTACCTGGAAACCTGCTTGGGTCTATATTATTAAGTAATATTACGTTGGTTTTAAGGTTATTTAATGTATTTTTATATACACAAATATAGCTTGAGCAAGTGTAATTAGTAAAAAATCCTTCATAATAAAGATAAAGTATAGTGTTTAGTATAGATGTATACTACATGAGCGCAATTTTAACAACTAGATTATAAACAATGTAAGTGATTTACGTAATTATACGGTGACATTATATATTAGATTGTACTATTAATAATATATCAATCTCCTTTACATCAAGAAGAACCTACTAGCAATTGAAGCTTAAGTACCAGCATCAAAAATAGAGTTGAACTGCCGATAAAATTATTTTTGCTGAATGAGTTAAAAGTATCTAGATTAACGAATACATGCCCCTTGGCAATGAGAAACTATATTGAATCAATTTTCGTCTGTTTATTTCATAGAAAATACAAGGCAAGATTCTGCCAGTTAAAAATTTAACTTTTTCTTAAAAAAGAAGCAATGGCAGCAGGCAGTAAGATATATCTTATCAAGAATAGAACTAATAGTTTATTAGACTCTTTTTTGAAAGATACACCATCCCTTTTAAGTAATTTTGTATGCTAACCAAATAATTTACTAAGCTGTAAATTATACAACTTTCCTGTCAGAAAGTCTTGCTATAAAAACCTCAGCTAGCGAAAAGTTCAAATTGTCGGGCGCGATAGTTGAGCTACATCTTATTTGTAAAGCTATAAAACTTGAAAGGATAATACTGCCTTAGCGGTGAAGTTAAAGACAGTAATTAAAAGGGTTTTGGGGTGTAATTAATTATCTGATTGTGCTCCTTCTTAGAGCTAGCGGTAAGAATGTGGAATTGCAGACCTTGCCTTTTATGAATGGTTGACATTCAACAGTACCAAGTACTATATAAGCGTTTTTCCAAATCTAGAGCATCTAGATTTCAGTTAAAGCCGTATAGTCTGTTTTTCTGATTGCAAATTTCTATTAGTCCAATTCCAATTGTCAGGATTAGCAGAAAGCAGCTGGTATCTAAAGATATCTAAAAAAATGTGCTATAACGTACCGTCATAACCGTGGTTGATGGTTCGATCTTTGAAGGAGCTATGAGGTGGAAAACAATAAGTCGTTTCTGTGGCCAGAAGGAATATTAATTGCACTGCTTGCTTTATGTGGTGTTTTTAGCCTTGCTTTCATGATGCTTCTAAGGCCAAATCCTTCAGAGGCTCAGAGCCAACAAAATATAAATGTGAAGGATGTAAGTGCAAACATAGGAACTCAGCAGCGCATTGAGAAATTAAAGGCGACGATGCTTACAAGTTGGCAGCAAGAAGCACAAACAAAAGGACTATCCTACGCTCTACCATCACGTTTTCAAGGGGCAATAGTTAAAGCGGCAAAACTCACTAAGGCGGAGAAAGTAATTGCTCTTACCTTTGATGATGGGCCTTGGCCTCAGACCACAGCGCAAGTGCTAGATATTCTAAAATCAAATAATATTAAAGGGACGTTTTTTGTCGTTGGGCAAAACCTAAAAAATTATCCAGACTTAGGAAAGCAGATTGTCTCTCAAGGTCACGTCATTGCCAACCATACTTGGCATCACTGGTATCATTCCTTTAATCCACAAGCAGCAGCTTTTGAAATTGACCGCACAACAGACCTAATTTATCAAATTACAGGTGCTAAAACAAATCTCTTCCGACCGCCAGGTGGCAACCTGCACAATGGATTAGCTGCTTATGCTAAAGGTAAAAAATATGCCGTGGTCATGTGGTCAGCGGACTCCATAGACTATAAGTTGCCAGCTGTACCAAAGTTGATCGATAACGTGATTAAAGATTCAAAGCCTGGCGGTATTGTGCTAATGCATGATGGTGGTGGTAATCGTTCCAAAACTGTACAAGCTTTACCAGAAATTATTAGCAACTTCAGAAAGCAAGGCTATCGCTTTGTGACTATTCCAGAACTTTTAGAAATGGAAGATGCAGACCAAAAGCTGCTTGCTAACAAAAAGTAATTATTAATTATGGGCAATTAGTCAAGAGTAATTGACTAAAAACTAAAATTATATTTTTTACTTATAATGGCTTATTTATGACTGAAGTTTAGACAGTTCTAGGTGCGAAACTAAAGAACAAATCAACTGAAAACTTGACGAATAATCTTGGTTATTGAAATGACGGTTTAAGCCAGCAATGGAGATGCAATAACTGTCCAAGCTGCCATATATGTTCCAGCGTACTTATTGGAATAGTCAGTAGTGCTATCAGGAACAAACCAGTCAGGAGTTTTCTTCTGCTGTCTAACTTTTTTGTCCAAGCCAATTTGTAGAGAAATATTCTCGTAAACAATTTTTGCATTTACAGCTTTCAGCAATTCTTCTACTAAATTTTGTAGCCATTCTGCCCGAACATAAAGATTATGGGATGGATGATCACCATAAGCAAAAGGTACAATAAGCACCAGATATCCTTTGTCGCTTATTAGTTTGTCCAAACAGAATTGAACAAGCTGTTGATCGTCATTTTTTTCTAGTGTTTCCTTGTCCACATTATGAAATAGTAATCCGGCTAGCACGACAGCATCAAATTTTTGATTTTCTGAAGCCAATTCTGGCAGTATTACCGATAAATCTTTGGCAGTAAATTTCTTGTTGGGGTATAGCTTTGAACAGTACTGAATCGCAGCTTCACTGTGATCTATCCCAAGGTAATCACATCGCTCAGGTAGATATTTGTTCAATGCCCCATTGCCACATCCTAAATCTAATAAAGAGAATGAACGTTGCTTAAAAGCCTCATCTAGATACCAAGCCGATGGTGTGTATCGGGTAGCATTTTCAGGAGCTTCAAAGTATGAATAATAATCATCTTGGAAACGTTCTTCTTCAGAAGTTTTGCGATCGGGAGCTTGATCTTCTATAAGCATTTTTATAGACAAATCCTACTTTTTTGGGACACATTTATATGGCAGTCTACCAGGATTTAGGTAATGCCTTCTATACTCAATTAGGTAGATTTCAGGACAGTGCTTATCTCAACTTTATTACTTGCACTTTCACAGGATTTGATTGCTCAGACATTTTTGTTGCTTTATTCTAAAGTCCAGTTATGAATCAATTAATGAATATTCCCCCTTAAAAAGGGGGAATATTTTTCTCTGTACACTTTTTTTAAGGGGTAAATTCAGGTGACTGCTTTGGGCATCGAAAGCAGTTTTCGCAGAGTACCTGTTTGTGCAACTTCTCCGACGGGAGAATGGCTTAAGTCCGAGTATGAGAACAGTTACAGTTACTAATGACTAGTCACTAAACTTAACTCAGTTTTTTTTTCAGGATCAGCTTCTGCACTATCAGCTTCAGAAGGCGGAACTAACTGCCAGAATTTCGGCAAAAATTCTTGCCAATCTTGGAGAATTTTCTTCGCCTTTAGTGAACCAGTTCGTTCCCCATGAGTTTTGATTAACTCTTGCAGTTGTTTTGCACCTGCTTCTGTAATCACCCTCTGGATTTTGACAATTTCCGGGTTGACTAATTTACGAAATGAATCATCTTCATCCAAGAAGTACGCTAGTCCACCAGTCATCCCAGCGGCTACGTTACGTCCTACTTTGCCGAGGACGACAATCACACCACCAGTCATATATTCGCAGCAGTGATCCCCAGCGCCTTCAATCACTGCGATCCCTTTGGAGTTTCTTACAGCAAAACGCTCTCCTGCTAGTCCGTTGGCAAATAACATGCCACCAGTAGCACCATAGAGGCAAGTATTGCCAACTATCACGTTTTGTGATGCGTTATAGGTAGCATCGGTTGGAGGTTTGATGATTATTTCACCACCATGCATCCCTTTACCTACGTAGTCGTTTGCCTCTCCTTCCAGGGTCAGAATTATACCAGGGAGGTTGAACGCACCAAAGCTTTGCCCAACACTGCCTGTGAAGTTGAGATTAATCTGTCCTTCAAAGTCGCTATCACCGTATTGAGAAGCGATCGCTCCCGCTAATCTTGTGCCTACTGTTCTGTCAGTATTGACAATAGGGTAAGTCTTGGTAACAGTGGACTGATCCCTAATGGCAGTCTGAATGTCGGGATCGGCAAGCATCTTGTCATCCAAAACCACGCCGTTACTGTGGACTTCTTCATGCAGCAACCAACTACGATTGTCTCTGGTATCTGGTAGCTTAAGTAAACAGTCCAGGTTCAGCGATCGCGTTTTGGTGAGTTTTGCCTCTGGGCGCAGTTTCAACAAATCTGCACGTCCAATGATTTCTGACAAAGAACGGTAGCCAAGTCGTGCTAACAAACTACGCACTTCTTCGGCGATGAAGTAGAAGAAGTTAACAACCTGTTCCGGCATTCCCGTAAACCGCTTGCGGAGTTCTTCTTTTTGAGTAGCAACACCTACAGGGCAAGTGTTCATGTGGCAAACTCGCGCCATGATACAGCCTTCAGCAATCATAGCGATGGAGCCGAAACCAAATTCTTCACCGCCCATCAATGCACCTATTACCACATCCCAGCCACTTTTGAGTCCGCCATCTACGCGCAAAATCACGCGATCGCGCAGGCTATTTTCCATCAAGACGCGATGCACTTCACTTAAACCCAGTTCCCACGGTGAACCAGCATGTTTAATGGAACTTAGTGGCGATGCACCTGTACCACCATCATGTCCAGAAATCTGGATAATATCAGCGTTTGCCTTGGCTACACCAGCTGCGATCGTGCCAATGCCAACTTCTGCAACTAACTTCACCGACACCTTGGCTTTGGGATTAATTTGGTGCAGATCAAAAATCAGCTGTGCTAGGTCTTCAATAGAATAGATATCGTGGTGCGGTGGTGGTGAAATCAGTGTGACACCTGGCTTCGAGCGCCTTAACATTGCGATGTATTGGCTCACCTTGGGCCCTGGTAGCTGTCCACCTTCCCCAGGCTTGGCACCTTGGGCAATTTTGATTTCAATTTGTTTGGCATTGACTAAGTACGCTGGTGTGACACCAAAGCGTCCCGATGCAACTTGCTTGATGGCACTATAGGCTTTATCACCATTCCGCAACCCTTTTAAATGAGGTAGGGTTGGTGAGTGACCAGACTCGTCTACATCATCTAGAACTGTATAACGTACTGGGTCTTCGCCGCCTTCTCCAGAATTGGATTTACCGCCAATGCGATTCATGGCGATCGCTAAGGTTTCATGGGCTTCTCTTGACAAAGCGCCTAAAGACATGCCGCCGGTGCAGAAGCGCTTGACAATTTCAGTTACCGACTCCACTTCTTCTATAGGAATTGGGGTGCGATCGCCTTGGAAGTCTAGCAAGTCCCGCAAAGCTGTTACTGGCCTACCTTGAAGATGCTTCTTATAAACTTCGTAGTGGTCGTAGTTTTTGCCATCTAAAGCCTTATGCAGCGCCTTAACCATTTCTGGACTATTCATGTGGTACTCGCCGCCTGGACGGTACTGCACAAAACCCAGGTTTTGTAACTTATTGGCAGTTACTTCTGGGAAAGCTTTGCAATGGAAGGAAAGCACTTCATCAGCTAGTTCGCTAACACTCAAACCACCGATACGGGAAGTCGTACCACGGAATCCCAGTTCGATTAAATCTCCACCGATGCCAATAGCTTCAAAGATTTGGGCTGCTTGATAGCTGGAGAGCAGAGAAATTCCCATTTTGGAGAGAATTTTTAGCAAACCTGACTCTACTGCTTTGCGATAGTTTCCTAAAGCTTGTTCTAGGGTGAGGGTTGGAATTTTTTGCACACCCATTAACTTTTGAGTTTTGGGATCAGACCACCAATCACGCACCGTATCTAAAGCCATATACGGGCAAACTGCACCAGCACCGTAGCCAATGAGACAAGCAAAGTGATGAGTACTCCAGCATTGGGCAGTATTGACAATCAGGGATGTTTTCATTCGCAGCCCTTCCCGAATCAGGTGATGATGTACAGCACCCACTGCTAACAGGGGAGGAATGTATGTATCTTCTGGGCTGATACCGTCATTTCCCTTATCGCTTAAGATTAAAATCTTTGCACCTGCGCGGACTGATTCAGCTGCTTGTGCTTGTAAAGATTGGACTGCGGCCTTTAATCCTTCAGGGCCGGTAGCGATCGCAAATAAGGTTGATAACTCAGCCGTGGCAAATCCTGACAGCTTAATCGCCTCTAATTCAACATCCGTTAACACTGGCGATTCGAGCTTCAATCTCCGAGCATATTCTGGCTTGGGTTCTAATAAGTTACCCCGTTCACCCAGTTCGACTTTCAAAGACATCACTAGCTTTTCCCGGAGGGGATCAATCGCTGGGTTCGTCACCTGAGCAAAGCGCTGTTTGAAATAGTCATAAAGCAGGTGGGGTTTTGTTGACAGCACCGCTAAGGGAATATCATCACCCATACAGAAAGTCGGCTCCGAACCTGCGATCGCCATTGGATGAATCACCATTTCCACATCTTCTGTGGTGTAGCCAAAGGCTGTTTGACGCTGAAGTAAGGTTTGCTTGTCAAGTTTGTCAGTTGTACTATGTGCGTTACCATTCTCAGTAGCCAGATGTCCATTTCCATTAATATCTGACGACTGACTACTGACAATTTGTTTAAGTTCTTGACGGTACTGTTGCAGCCATTCCCCATAAGGATGCTGCTTGGCGATGCGCTGCTTAATCTCCCAATTCTTCAGCACTTCATGATTTTCTAAATCCACGGCAATCATTTGCCCTGGGCCGAGTCTACCTTTCTCGACAATATCGGCTTCTGGGAAGTCCACTACACCAGCTTCGGAAGCTACTACAATGTAATCATCTTTAGTGATCACGTAGCGAGCTGGTCTTAAGCCATTACGATCTAGTGTTGCACCAACTTTTTTGCCATCGCTGAATACTAAAAGTGCTGGCCCGTCCCATGCTTCTTGTAGACCGCTGTAATATTCGTAGAAATCAACAATTTCTGGAGAGTCACGTAAAGAAGGCTGATTTTGGTAAGCTTCTGGAACCATAATCATTAAAGCTTCCAAAGGGCTGCGTCCAGAGGACACCAGCAATTCCACTACGTTGTCTAGGGTAGCTGAGTCGCTGTTATCAATATGAACTAATGGCTTGAGTTCCTGGATGCGATCGCCCCATACAGGATGATTCAAGCTAGCTTCTCGTGCCATCATCCAGTTGATGTTACCCAACAAAGTATTGATTTCGCCGTTGTGACCCAAAAGCCGCATTGGTTGAGCTAGGGGCCACTTGGGCATTGTGTTGGTACTAAAGCGGCGGTGATAGACAGCAAAGGCGCTTTTGTAAGCTGGATTCTTTAAATCGTCATAAAAGCTGCCCAATACGGCAGAACGCACCATGCCTTTATAGACAATTGTGCGGCTTGACAACGAGCATATATAAAATTCTTCTGAGATGTTGGTTGCTACTTTACTAATTCTGCGGCGGGTAATATACAACTGCCGTTCTAATTCATCGCCGCTTTTGTCAACAGAAGCTAGCAAAACTTGTTCAATCTGGGGTTGATTCTCTCTTGCTTGTACCCCAAGTAAATCAGGTTGCACTGGCACAACTCGCCAACCCAGTACAATGAATTTTTCTTCAGCAGCTACTTGCTCAACTGCCGCCCTAGCTTTTTGTGCTGCTTCCTGGTCTTGTGGTAGAAAGATCATCCCAATAGCTATATTATTGATGGATGGAAGTTCCTTTCCACTTTCGGCAAAGTCTTGTTGAAATAACTCCCAAGGGATAGCTGTCAATACTCCAGCACCATCACCAGAGTCTTGATCAGCGCTACAACCTCCCCGGTGTTCTAAGCAGGTTAAAGCAGCCAAGGCTTTTTCTACAATTTTGTGGCTGGTATGATTCTGGCGATGAGCAATAAAACCGACACCACAGGCATCTCGTTCCTCTACTAACCACTTTTGCCCCTGATAGGTATCTCTTGAGTTTATATCCGCTGTGATTTGTTGGTCTTGATTCATCGGTTTATTATTCATACCCTGTTCCTGAAGTATTGAGTTACCAATTTTGCCACTACGTTATGGAAAAAATTTCTAAATTCCGCGATGGAAAAATATACAAGCACCGAAATTTAGGGAAAAAAAATTTTAACTTCGGTTTTACTTTTTTAGTTGACCCGTGTTAAAATATTTACGTATTTTTATGTATTTATGCGGTGTTAGACAAGTTACCTCCGCCAAGACATCATTTTTGCCTTGACAGTTTCTTTTTTATATTGTGAAGCTAAGTGTTTTCTCAATTCCCTTTTTCCAGATGCACGCTAGCTACTCATAGAGCCTATTTCGGCTCACCTGAAACACAACTAAAACTGAACGCTGTACTATCTTTTAAAGCCAAAGCCATCCTGATCCAGCAATAAAATCAGCGTATTACAATATATACCCATTTGACAATTCCCAAATATCGTTGCTGCCTAGAGTTTTGCTGCTTATAGTAGCCGCATGTATTACTATTAACTAGACCTTACTGAAGTGACGTTCAGTGAGGATTGAATATCTTAATCCAGTTTTGATAACCAAAACTACCGTGTATGTGGTTAGAATTAGTGCTAGTTAAAACACTTCATTGCAGTGGCTTTAGCGTCTAAATCAATTGGTGGATGCCTAAAAGAGATGACTAGCCAACATATAGAATACCATGTTTTTTGAAAAATAAACTCATGTTATTTTTATATTTCCAAATAATTAGTTAATTTATACCTTGGGTGATAGTTTTCAAAAGTACTAAGTAAATTATGGTAAAAATGCCGAATTGTTGCCAATCAGGGATTAGCGATGGCTCCGCCAATGCCAAGGGCGATCGCAGATTTTTCCGGGCTACTGTGTCACCAATACTTTTAACATTACTGTGCTTAACTACTACCTGTGCTACCAACGCCCAGGAATCTCCAAAAAATTCCCAATCAATATTAAGGCTGATCTCCCAGTCACCTGCACCTCCTTTAACAGGTGTAGTATCCTCTGGTAATCAAATTTCCCTCAATGGTCGTACTTTACCAGGAACTTGGTTGCAACGACCTGGAAAATCTGGTTCGGTGACAATTCATCTCAGTGATGGGGTATTTAGGCAATTAATTGGAGTAAATTTCTTAAACAGTAGTAATTCAGCGAAGCAACCAATACAGTGGTTTTCATCGGTAACAAAGCCACTGGTTTTAACCACCAGGCTACTAGGAGCATATCGCTATCTGGATATTAGTAATTTTGCTCAAACATCTGGATGGCAGATCCAAACCAATGGCAATACCTTGGTAATTACTACCCCAAAAGCACAAATTACAAATATTATTCAGAGCCAGGAACGTCCAGAGGCAAGTGCCCCTTTGCAACAAACTCGGATTCTTGTCGATTTAGACCGTCCAACTCCCTGGCAAGTTACACAAGGATCAGCCATTAAAAAAATTCAAACTCCACCTTCTGATCCAGACACACCAACTCCCAAATCCACTGTACCGCCAAATCGAGAGTGGACAATTACCCTGGATGGAATAGCCGATCCCGTTTTGATAGAACGCTATACACCGCAGCCACCAGCAGCAGCACCAACATTGCTGCCAAACCTGCTCAAACAATTATTACCAACTACACCAACACAACCAATACCGCCAGCCCCTGAACCACTGATTCAACAAGTAAAGGTGGTCAAAAACCAAACCATTATTAGTCTGAGCGTTCCCTTCGGTCTATCACCTCAAGTTAGTAGTGTCGCTAACCCCAATCGCCTGATTATCGATATTCGACCCGATCCCCTAGAAGAACGGGATATTACTTGGGCCCCAGGATTGCGCTGGCGACAGAATTATGTAAACTTAAGCACAGAACGCTTCCCGGTTGTCTGGTTAGAAGTTAATCCCCGTAAATTTGGGCTAACGTTGAAACCCATGTGGGCTAGTCCTGATGGGCTTGCGGGTACTGCGCCCTTAATTCAAACAGCACAACGTTACTTAGCAGTAGCTGGAATTAACGGTGGTTATTTTAACCGCAATAACAGATTGCCCTTGGGTGCAATTCGTCAGGATGGTAAGTGGTTATCAGGCCCCATTCTTAACCGGGGCGCGATCGCTTGGAATGATTCTGGCCAATTTTACTTCGGTCGTCTTACCTTGGAAGAAACTTTAATCACGGCAAATAATCAGCGCCTACCAATTCTGTTTCTTAACAGCGGTTACGTCCAGAGTGGCATTGCTCGTTACACTCCAGCTTGGGGATCAACTTATACGCCCCTGACAGATAATGAAATTATCCTAGTGGTACAGAAAGACCAAATTACTCAACAGTTACCAGGCGGCAAAGTTGGTGAGACAGCCGTTCCCATTCCCCAAGATGGCTACCTACTAACCTTACGCGCCAACTCTGCTACTGCGGCCTCACAGTTACCTATTGGAACCAAAGTAAGCATTTCTAGCGCTACTACTCCCACTGATTTTAGTCGTTATCCCCACATTATCGGAGCTGGTCCGCTATTAATCCAAAACCGTCAAATTGTTCTTGATGCCAAAGGCGAAAAATTCAGCAATGCCTTTATTGCCGAAAAGGCAATTCGTAGCGGTATTTGCACAACGGCAACAGGCACACTCATGATTACTGCCGTACATAATCGTGCAGGCGGCTATGGCCCTAATTTGGCAGAACATGCCCAACTGATGCAACAGATGGGCTGTGTGAATGCCCTAAATTTGGATGGTGGTAGTTCTACCAGCCTTTATTTAGGAGGGCAACTACTCGACCGATCGCCTAGTACTGCTGCTCGTGTTCATAATGGAATTGGTATTTTCCTGAAACCACGATAATGAGGGAGTAGGAGTAGAAAAGTCTCTTAATCACCAATGCCCAATGTCCAATCTTTTTTTAAAGTTTAGAACAAGCTGTCATTTTGCTTGATGAAGACTTGGTGTAGATACAAGAGTTTTGGTAGTGATGATTTACACCGTCACGTTTGATTTTGCTATGTTTGTCAAGGTGCAACAAAATTGCTGATTTCCAACCTTGCAAGATAGCGCCAGATTTTTTATCAATAGTTAAGAGTACCAACGGTTTGTTATGTCTTCAAATGAGGTAACTATGGCTCGATATCAAGAAACTACACAGACTGACACTCTACACCTACCTTCAACTATCACTTCCAGAGGCGTTGCTGCAACTGAGTTACGCCCTTGGGGTGCTTTTACAGTTTTGGAAGAAGGGCGCGGATACAAAATCAAGCGCATTGAAGTTAAGCCCGGACATCGCCTCAGTCTACAGATGCACCACCACCGCAGTGAACATTGGATTGTCGTCTCTGGTACAGCTAGGGTGACTTGTGGGGAGAAAGAAGTACTACTGAGCAATAATGAGTCAACCTATGTACCTCAATGTACATCTCATCGTTTAGAGAATCCTGGCGTAATCCCTTTGGTGTTAATTGAAGTGCAAAATGGCGAATACTTGGGTGAAGATGATATTATTCGCTACCAAGACGACTATGCCCGTACCAAGGATTAAAACCAAAAAAACGCCATTAAAGCTCTAATCGCAAAACCAAATACATTTTTGTGCAAACCGTCTTTGGTAACCACTGCACCCCAAAAGTCCCTACCTAGTTAACGTGGGGACTGAAGCATGTTAGTGTTATAAATGTAGTAATAGCGATCTCGCTCATGGCTTCGGTGGTTTGGAATTTTCGAGGAGCGAGAGTTAAACCATCTGTCTGTAAAATGAAGATGTGGGTATTTAATAGTTTAATTGCGAAAAACGAGTTCCATGATTAATCTGAGTCAAGCTGCCGCGAGTGAAATTGGGCGAATTAAGTCCAAGCAGCAACCAAATGTCTTGTTTAGATTGGCAGTAAAACCAGGTGGTTGTTCTGGATTCTTTTATAATATGTCCTTCGATGAAGCAATAAAAGTTGGCGACCAGGTTTTTGACTTGGATGAAATTCAAGTAGTTATAGATGCCACAAGCTTAAATTACCTCAACGGTTTGGGGGTTGATTATTCAGAAGATTTAATGGGTGGTGGTTTTCGCTTCCACAATCCCCAGGCGATCGCAACCTGTGGCTGTGGTAATTCCTTCTCCATAACTAATCAATAGTCCTTAATTAGTGATCGTTTGCTAATAACAAAAGAAAAATTACAATTGACATAAAACACTAAAAAACGATATAATCAGGATTTGTTAAAACTTAGACATATAAGCAGCTTTACGCGCTGTAACTCATGCCAACAATACAGCAGCTAATACGTAACGAGCGCGAACAAGCGCGTCAGAAAACCAAGTCCCCGGCTCTGAAACAATGCCCCCAACGTCGGGGAGTTTGTACCAGAGTATACACGACCACACCAAAGAAGCCTAACTCAGCTCTACGCAAAGTAGCAAGAGTCAGACTTACATCTGGATTTGAAGTCACAGCTTACATTCCAGGTATTGGTCACAACTTACAAGAACACTCAGTTGTGATGATTCGTGGCGGTCGGGTTAAGGATCTCCCAGGCGTGAGATACCACATTATTCGTGGCACCCTAGATACAGCCGGAGTCAAAGACCGCAAACAAGGCCGTTCCAAGTATGGAACCAAGCGTCCGAAAGAAGCGAAAAAATAGGATTAGGCGATTAATCGCATCCAACACGATTAATCGTCTACCTTAAAGCGCCCAAGGACAAAAAACTATCAGGGTCTGCGTTCTAACAGCAGTTATGAAAGCTGCTCAAGTCTGTTTAAAAAATCAAGCTACACCTACACTAAGCGAGCAAGTGTAGAAGTTCTGAGGAGAATGCTGTAACCCAAAGCATAATTCTAATCTGGACATTAAAGTTTAGAATCTTGTCGCCTTGAGTATTTAGTTGCAGGTAGCAAGTCAATGAATTTTAGATTTTAGATTTGCAATTTTGGATTGGTCGAACCCACAAGGGGATGAGGCTTACAGACTTTTGATTTTTTCCAATCCTTGTGGTCGGAACATCTACCAAAAACTCTAATCCAAAATTGGCAGTCAATTAAGTCAGCCTTGCTGCAACAGTCGAAAACAAAATTGAGAAAGTCTGAGGGTTGGGTTCCACAGCTTTTAGTTTCCGGTGTCTGATAGCATATAATTTCGTTGCCAATTCCGAATTAAAGGTGAAGTATGTCTCGTCGTGGTGTTATTCAAAGGCGCCCAGTTCCGTCTGACTCCGTATATAACAGTCGCCTTGTGAGCATGATTATCAGACGGATCATGCGTCATGGCAAGAAATCACTTGCCGCACGGATTGTTTATGATGCATTAAAAACTATTGAAGAACGCACTGGTAGCGGTGCTTTGGAAACCTTTGAAAGAGCAGTGCGAAATGCCACGCCTTTAGTAGAAGTAAAAGCTCGGCGAGTAGGCGGAGCAACCTACCAAGTACCAATGGAAGTGCGTTCAGAACGGGGCACGACCCTAGCACTGCGTTGGTTAGTGCAATATTCCCGGTCTAGACCAGGCCGGACAATGGCAAGCAAATTGGCAAATGAGTTAATGGATGCTGCTAACGAAACTGGTAATGCCATTCGTAAACGCGAAGAAACGCACCGAATGGCGGAAGCTAACAAAGCATTTGCACACTATCGTTACTAAGTAGAAAAGCGATATATCGCCTTGCCGAAGCGGTATATCGTGGATTTACAAAAAAGACGGTTTTCCGTAAAAGTATAGAATCTTAACAAAGAGTAATATACAAGATATCATGAGGCAAAAACTATAGGAGGTAGCTGTGGCACGCACGATCCCGCTAGAGAAAGTACGCAACATTGGTATTGCGGCGCATATAGATGCGGGCAAAACAACAACAACAGAGAGAATATTATTTTACTCTGGGATAATTCATAAAATTGGCGAAGTTCATGAAGGAACTGCCGTCACAGACTGGATGGAGCAGGAGCGGGAGCGGGGAATCACCATTACTGCCGCTGCTATCAGTACCAGTTGGAAAGATCATCAAATTAACATTATCGATACTCCGGGTCACGTAGACTTCACAATTGAAGTTGAGCGTTCCATGCGCGTGTTGGATGGTGTAATCGCAGTCTTTTGTTCTGTGGGTGGCGTGCAACCGCAGTCTGAGACAGTGTGGCGTCAAGCAGAACGCTACAAAGTTCCTCGGATAGCCTTCATAAACAAGATGGATCGCACCGGAGCGAACTTTTATAAAGTTCACGACCAAATCCGCGATCGCCTGCGGGCGAATGCGATCGCCATTCAACTGCCAATTGGTAGTGAAAATGACTTCCGAGGTATCGTTGACCTAGTACGGCAACGTGCATATATTTACGCCAATGACCAAGGAACCGATATCCAGGAAACCGATATTCCGGAAGAATTGCAAGCGCAGGTAGACGAATTCCGAACCAAGCTAATAGAAGCCGCAGCAGAAACCGATGATGCTCTGATGACTAAGTACTTCGAGGGCGAAGAACTTACAGAACAGGAAGTTAGGACTGCCCTGCGTAAAGGCACAATTGCGGGGACGATTGTACCAGTACTTTGCGGTTCAGCATTTAAAAACAAAGGCGTGCAGTTGATGCTGGATGCCGTTGTAGATTACCTGCCAGCGCCAAGTGAAGTACCGCCAATTCAAGGCTTACTGCCGAATGGCGATACTGTTGAGCGGCGGGCTGATGACAACGAACCCCTAGCAGCTCTGGCATTCAAAATTATGGCTGACCCTTACGGTCGCCTCACATTTGTTCGCGTTTATTCTGGTGTCCTGAAAAAGGGCAGCTACGTTCTCAACGCTAGTAAGAATAAAAAAGAACGGATTTCCCGCTTAGTTCTCATGAAGGCAGATGATCGACAAGACGTCGATGAACTGCGAGCGGGTGATTTAGGAGCAGCTCTGGGATTGAAAGACACCTTGACAGGTGACACCCTCTGTGATGATGGATCTCCAGTAATTCTGGAATCCCTATTCATTCCTGAGCCTGTGATCTCGGTGGCGGTTGAACCCAAAACCAAGAACGACATGGACAAGCTGTCCAAGGCTCTGCAATCTCTCTCAGAAGAAGACCCCACCTTCCGTGTCCGCGTCGATCCGGAAACAAACCAAACCGTGATCGCGGGGATGGGAGAGCTACACCTAGAAATTCTAGTAGACCGGATGTTACGAGAATTCAAGGTGGAAGCGAATGTAGGTGCGCCGCAAGTAGCTTACCGAGAAACAATTCGGAAAGCTGTGAACAAAGTTGAGGGCAAATTCATTCGCCAAAGTGGTGGTAAAGGCCAATACGGTCACGTTGTGATCAATTTGGAGCCAGGAGACCCTGGTACTGGCTTTGAATTCGTCTCCAAAATTGCTGGGGGTTCAGTACCTAAAGAGTACGTTGGTCCCGCAGAACAAGGAATGAAAGAAAGCTGCGAATCCGGTGTTCTAGCTGGATATCCGTTGATTGACGTCAAAGCGACGCTAATTGATGGGTCATACCACGATGTAGACTCTTCGGAAATGGCTTTTAAAATCGCTGGCTCAATGGCGATGAAAGAGGCTGTGCTGAAAGCTTCACCCGTCCTCTTAGAGCCTATGATGAAAGTTGAGGTTGAAGTTCCTGAAGACTATATCGGGAACGTCATTGGCGACCTCATCGCCCGCCGAGGGCAGATTGAAAGCCAAAGCACCGAACAGGGACTCGCTAAGGTCGCATCCAAAGTTCCATTAGCGACCATGTTTGGCTACGCCACTGATATCCGGTCGAAGACCCAAGGTCGGGGTATCTTCACGATGGAGTTCAGCCACTACGAAGAGGTGCCTCGCAGCGTAGCTGAAACTATCATTGCAAAAAGCAAAGGGAACGCTTAGTTAAAATAAGGAAATGAGCATTCATGGCACGCGCAAAGTTTGAAAGAAATAAACCCCACATCAATATCGGTACTATTGGCCACGTTGACCACGGTAAAACCACGTTAACAGCAGCCATCACTATGACCTTGGCAGCTATGGGTCAAGCTATAGCTAAGGGCTACGATCAAATCGATAACGCGCCAGAAGAAAAGGCACGGGGTATTACCATCAATACCGCCCACGTTGAGTATGAAACCGAAAATCGGCACTATGCTCACGTAGACTGTCCTGGACACGCTGACTATGTGAAGAACATGATCACCGGCGCTGCTCAGATGGATGGTGGCATCCTCGTAGTTGCTGCTACTGATGGCCCTATGCCCCAAACCCGCGAACATATCCTGTTGGCAAAACAGGTGGGCGTTCCCAGTCTGGTTGTATTCTTGAACAAAGAAGACTTGATGGATGACCCAGAACTCTTGGAACTAGTGGAACTAGAACTTAGAGAACTGCTTTCCAGCTACGATTTCCCTGGTGATGATATCCCCATCATCAAAGGATCTGGTCTGCAAGCTCTTGAAGCAATGACCAAGAATCCCAAGACCCAACGCGGTGAAAATCCTTGGGTAGACAAAATCTATGAATTGATGGACGCTGTGGATTCTTTCATCCCCACCCCTGAGCGGGATGTTGATAAGCCCTTCCTTATGGCTGTAGAAGACGTGTTCTCAATCACAGGTCGTGGTACTGTCGCCACCGGCCGGATTGAACGGGGTGTTGTCAAAGTTGGCGATAACGTTGAACTAGTGGGTATCAGAGATACTCGCGCCACTACCGTAACTGGTATTGAAATGTTCAAGAAGAGTCTTGACCAAGGTATGGCTGGGGATAATGCTGGCGTACTACTCCGGGGTATCCAGAAGGCTGATATTGAACGAGGTATGGTAATCGCCAAACCAGGTTCAATTAAACCTCACATGGAATTTGAAGGTGAAGTATACGTTCTAACAGAAAAAGAAGGTGGTCGTAAGACTCCATTTTTTGCTGGCTACCGTCCCCAGTTCTACGTGCGGACAACTGATGTAACTGGTACTATCAAAGCCTATACCTCCGATGAAGGCAAAGAAGTAGAAATGGTCATGCCAGGCGATCGCATCAAGATGACAGTAGAATTGATCAACGCGATCGCTATTGAACAAGGAATGCGCTTCGCTATTCGCGAAGGTGGTCGCACCATCGGTGCTGGTGTGGTCTCCAAAATTATCAAGTAGCACCTTTTTGCTCATAATGAAGGAGCAGAGATGGTATTTATTGTGCCTCTCTGCTCCTTTCTCTTCCCTCTATAAATAAGGTAATAAGGTTACAGGGGACAGGTGATAGTTTTCTGTAACCTATAACTTGTAACCTTAAACCAGTAAATACTCCTCTAATTACGCAGAACCTGGAAAATTAAAGATGGCAACTCTACAGCAGCAAAAGATCAGAATTCGCTTACAAGCCTTTGACCGACGCTTGTTAGATACATCTTGCGAGAAGATTGTAGACACAGCTAACCGCACTAACGCTACAGCCATAGGCCCAATTCCTTTACCAACAAAACGCCGGATCTATTGTGTGCTGCGATCGCCTCACGTAGATAAAGACTCACGGGAACACTTTGAAACCCGTACTCATCGCCGAATTATTGACATTTACCAGCCCTCTTCTAAGACTATTGATGCTCTGATGAAATTGGATCTACCATCGGGTGTAGATATCGAAGTCAAACTTTAAGTAGTCATTAGTCATTAGCAAATGACAAAAAACAAATGATATTAGTATGATTTTTTACATAGCCCTGAGATATATTTCTTCAGGGCTTTTATTTAGCTAGGAAACAAATGATAGAATGTAGACAAAGTACGGGAAAAGCAGAGAAAAAAAATTTTAAAGATTAAGTTTATACCAAGGTAACAATGACATCATCTTCTAAAATTGCAGTTCGCGAACTACCTCTGTTCCCGTTACCCGAAGTAGTTCTATTTCCTACTAGACCATTACCCCTGCACATCTTTGAATTTCGCTACCGAATCATGATGAACACGATTTTGGAGAGCGATCGCAGGTTCGGTGTTTTGATGTTCGATCCCGTTAAAGGTACAATTGCAAACACTGGTTGCTGTGCCGAAATCATTCATCACCAGCGACTGCCAGATGATCGAATCAAAATGTTGACTTTAGGGCAGCAAAGATTTCGTGTATTAGAGTATGTTCGTGAAAAGCCATACCGCGTTGGCTTAGTAGAGTGGATTGAAGACCAACCACCGACTAAAGATTTGCGACCTTTGTCTTCTGAGGTAGAACAACTACTGCGAGATGTTGTGCGTCTATCAGCTAAATTAACCGAACAAAATATCGAACTGCCAGAAGATTTGCCTGACCTACCAACAGAACTATCTTATTGGGTAGCCAGTAACCTTTATGGTGTGGCAGCAGAGCAGCAGTTATTGTTAGAAATGCAAGATACTGCAACTCGTCTAGAGCGAGAAGCAGAAATTTTAACTTCTACTCGAAATCACTTGGCAGCTCGCGCTGTTCTTAAAGACACGTTTAATGAAAAGTGATCAGTGAGGAGTGAGGAGTTAGGAGTTAGGAAGAAATAACAAAAAATAAAAGATTGACAACTTATAATTTATAGTCCCTAACTGATAACTGATAACTCCTAACTTCTCAAGTAACAGCGCTGATTGGCAAAACATTGTAAGCGCCAAGAATTTTTAAAATTTCTGTGTGGATAGTTAATTCTGCTAAAGCAGATTGCATTTGTGCTTCCTTAGCATCAGCTTCTAAATCCATAAAAAACAAGTATTCGCCTAGTGATCGCTTTGTCGGACGAGATTCAATCCGGCTAAGGTTGATTCCTAACTGAGCAAATATTTGCAAAGGTTTTACCAATGCTCCGGGTGTGTTGGCAGGCATACTAAAAGCTAGCGATGTGTGGCTGGCAGACGCTTTTAATGTCTGGTATCCAGCGTCTGCTTCACCCTGACTTACTACCCAAAAACGAGTAAAGTTTTCTGGATAGTCGTTGATGCCACTGGCAAGTATCGGCAGGTTATATAGTTGAGCAGCTCTACTAGAAGCGATCGCTGCCGTTGTTGTCTCTTGCTCTAATCGCTGTAATGCTTCGGTTGTAGAATTACTCGGAATAATCTGTACAGTCGGGAGAAACCGCTCTAACCATCCCTGACATTGTGCCAAAGCTTGCGGGTGAGAGTAAACAGTTTTAATTCTATCTAAGCTAGACGCACAGGAAATTAACATATGGGCAATGGGTAATACCAAAGCCAACTGAATTCGCAAACTGTCTAACTGCCAGAGTGTATCCAGTGTTGTAGTCACACTCCCTTCAATAGAATTTTCCACTGGCACAACAGCTAACTGGGCTTGACCATTAGCGACGGCGTGCAGTGATTGAGAAATGCTGGGATAGGGGCATAATATAGCTTCAATTCCCGTACTTTTGCTTAACCAGTTGACATAAAAAAAAGTTGCTTGTTCTGCGTAAGTGCCAGGAGGCCCTAAATGTGCGATCGATAAAGTCATACCTTTAGCCTTGAGTTGCGAGTTTAATCGTTAAACAGAGATTATGATATTTTGGTCTTGGCAAATATATCCAAATCTACTCTTACTAGATACTGTTATCTCTAAAATTTACGCACTAAACGAATAGACCGAAATATGTATCCAGGAAAACAAATTATGAAAAACAGCACTTCTACCAGATAGATTTCCTGGTAGTTTTGTTGCTAAATTCCTCTGAAGATTTAAGAGCAATTATATTGGTTTCCGACCATAGATATATGCATATTATCATTTTTATGTCAAGAGCTAAATCATTATCTATATTTCTTGAACTAAAGATAGTAATGAGCGTACCAACTTTTTGCTAATCATGTATGGCTGATAAGCAACAATCATTTTTATAGTCAATAAATTTTGTACTTTTCTAATAATCAGAACTAAGTTGTTAAAAAATATTAAAATTAAGAAACAGATATTTTTATCCGCTCATGGCTACCCGGTTTACTGCCTCCCAATCGGTTGAAATCGCTGTTCCAGAGCAGCCTATTCCCATTCAGCACTACTTACGTCAGCCTCAACGTCTAGTTAAGGCGTTGGTTGACAATAGCCGGATTCAGCAACTTTCTGAGGAAGTATTTCGCTTGAAAATGCGTCCGCTAACTTTTATGTCACTGAGTATTCAACCTACTGTAGACATGAGAGTTTGGGCAGAATCAAATGGAATAATTTATTTGCGATCGCTAGGCTGTGAAATCTTGGGTTTCGAGTATATTAACCAGCGCTTTACTCTCAATTTAAAAGGGCATTTGTCTCCCAAAGAATTAAGCACTGGCACTCACCTCCGAGGAAAGGCTGATTTAGAAGTATTGGTGGATTTGCCACCACCATTTTCCTTCACTCCTAAGCCGATTTTAGAAGCTACTGGCAATGCTTTGCTCAAAAGCGTGCTGTTGTCGGTCAAGCAACGATTATTAAATCAACTTTTGGCGGATTATCGCTACTGGGTGATATCACAAACCAAAGATAATAGAGGACTTGACGGTGACAGTACTGAATTACCAATCCTGAATGCTGAGTAATTTTGTAATCACTCAACACTCAGTAATTTGATTTGGCAAGGACGAAAAGACAGACGATGTAGGGGTGAGGGTCCGTATTGTTGCAAAGCCAGCAAATGCCGCTGGCTACCATAACCCTTGTTACGCTCCAGGTTGTACATAGGGTATTTTAATGCTAGACGCATCACCAGATCGTCACGCCAGACCTTAGCGACAATACTAGCAGAGGCAATAACCAGCGATCGCTCGTCCCCCTTAACTATTGTTTGTTGTGGCAGTAGCAAGTCTTTGATTGACTGATTGCCATCAACCAAGCAGATTGCAGGCTGTACTTTTAACTTCAGCACAGCCCGCTTCATAGCTAACAGTGTCGCTTGCAAAATATTTATCTTGTCAATTTCGGCAGTAGAAGCAAACCCAATTTTCCAGTCTATAGCCAGTCCACAAATTTGCTGTGCTAGCTGAGTTCTACGAAAACTAGACAACTTTTTACTGTCTTTAATTTTAGCTGCCATCAGTATTGGCAAAGCATGATTAGGTAGGATCACTGCCGCCGCTACCACAGGGCCAAATAGAGCACCTCGCCCTACTTCATCCACACCTGCAACCAATCCTGGAATCCCTGACAAGGTAGAAAACTCCAGCCAATTGGATTGTTCCAAGGGTGTTGGCGACGTTTCCACCATAAAGCAAATTAATTATCCTCGATCGCTGAGGAACGACGGCGGCGACGGCGGCTGGCAGTGGCGGCACTGTTTGCATCACTTTCGTCTGCGATCGCGTTTGCGGCGGAAGTTGTCGTAGACAATTGTCCCGAAGGGTTTGCGGTCAACTCTGCTGGTTCAGTTGTCTCTTCTATCAAAGATTTTTGTTCTGGCTCAATAACTTTTGGTATTGGTAACTTGGTTGTAATTACTTCAGGTGTTACTTTTTGGGCAATACTTGATTCTGAGGTTGATTCAGTTGGGTTTGTTGGCAGCTGACCAGGCTGAATCACGTTAATAATCACAGATTTGGTATTTTTAACCTCTTGCTCTAACTTCACCAAGGGAGAGATTCCCATCAAGGCAAACATGTCCTGTTCTTGGAGGCTCATTTCTACAGTTCTAATCTCCGGCGGTTCTACCACTGGTTTGACTGGCTCTGCCTTAGTAATTTTAGTGCGCTCTACTCTTTCACTCCAACCTGGTTTACCAAGGGTGGGTGAGGGAATCTCTGGTGCAACTCCTAGTTCTGGTTCCACATCAAGGTCTAGGTCTGGCTCGTTGACAAAAGCCAGTGGATTGGGAACAATCCGAGCTTCATCTTTCCCATTTAACCCATTGATGCCAATTCGACTGCGGCGAGTGCGGGTACGACGCTTATTATCATTAAGTTCTTGATAACTAGGATGATTGATCAGATTTAGGTTACTCAATTCCGAGTCGCCGTCAAATGCTTCCCCAAACCCATCATAGGTTTCTCGTGGTTCCGGGACGCGGGCAGATGGCTGACGTGGTTCTCGGTGAGGTAGGGATACAAAACGTTCACGCTCTGGTGTTTCTGCCGGTATTGGTAATCGGTTTTCGATTTCTCCAGGCAGACGCACAGTATGTCCTAAACCGCCACAGGTGGGACAAGTTTCACCAAACAATTCGTAAATGTTTTGACCCTGACGTTTGCGGGTCAGTTCTACTAAACCCAGTTCGGTTAGTTGGGCAATCTGGGGACGAGCTTTGTCTGCTTTCAGTGCTTTATTAAAGTGTTCGAGAACTTGCAGTTGGTCACGTCGCGATTCCATATCAATAAAATCAACAACGATCACTCCAGCGATATTCCGCAGACGCAACTGGCGAGCAATTTCTGTTGCAGCTTCGCAGTTTGTCCACAAAACGGTTTCTCTAGCTGTTGCCGATCGCGTAAAGGAACCTGAGTTAACATCAATTACGGTCAATGCCTCCGTCGGCTCAATGATGATGTAACCTCCAGAAGGTAGGTCTACTCTCGGTTTGAGGGCTTCTCGGATGGCAGCACTGATGCGGAAGTACTCTAAAATTGGGGAGCGATCGCGATGATGGTCAATCAACAATCCCTGCGGTGTTTGACCTCCACTCCAGTTCTGTAAGTACTGCTTCACGCGCTTCAAACCAGTACTGGAATCCACGACAATCCGATTTACATCCGCGCCGTACATATCCCGCAATACGCGCTGGATGAAGTCATCGTCCCGATTGAGCAGTGCTGGAGCACGGGTGGAATGCGCTTCCTGCTGGATCGCCTCCCATTGCTTTTGCAGCACCTCCAAATCTTCCATAATCGCTTCTTCTGGTTTACCTTCGGCTTCTGTACGCACGAGCAAACCCATTCCCGCCGGTTTGACCAAAATCGCCAGTGCTCGCAAGCGGTTGCGTTCACTTTCACTTTTAATCCGTCGGGATAAATTTACGCCCCTACCATAGGGCATCAGTACTACATAGCGTCCGGGTAACGTGATATTACCCGTGAGCCTGGGCCCTTTTGTCCCCGTTGGCTCTTTCATTACTTGCACCAAAACTTTCTGCTGTGGTGCTAATAGTTCTGTAATTGCCGCTGCGGTACGCTTTAGCTTTAATGGTCCCAAGTCGGTAACGTGAATAAAACCGTTGCGCTCTGGGTCGCCGATATTGACAAAAGCCGCATCTATCCCAGGTAATACGTTTTCTACTACTCCTAAGTAGATATCACCTATTTGGTGATGACCGGTAGCAACAACGAGTTCCTGTATTTGATCTTCAGAAAAGACAGCAGCAATTTGGTGCTGCTCCGCGATGATAATTTGTTTTGGCATTCAATTTCCTCAAAAATTGGCAGCACCAATAGGTCTGGAGGTTTGTTATACCTTTGTTGCCCCTGCAACCCTCAAAAGGCGCTACTGATGATAAAAATCGCAAACCTGATGTTCTAAGTTAAATAGCTATTGGCGCTCTTAAGAGCGTTTTTACGGCGGATTATTCCAGAACGGCTGCATGTTTAAGCAATTAAATCAACCACGGATGGTTGATTTTTGATGCAATACTCTCAATAAAGAGAGTTCTGAGTTGAAAGTTCTGAATCCTGAGTGAGTTTTTAACTCAGGAAGCTTCATTTGAGAGTAATCTACTGAAGTCGTTAAGAAAAAGAAACTATTTCTATTTTCCATTCCCTGGATTTATCCTTAGGGTTATATTCAGCAATACCAGCTGCTACCCTACCTTAAGCCACGCTTTGCGCGTCTGTGAACGTTTGCAAATCGGCCTAACCGACGGCATTTGTTTACCCTACGGGAACGCCAAGGGCGAACAACTCTAGAAGAGTAACTCACTAGCTCTTGGGCACTACTGTGGATTAGACATTCAGCAGTTGTTTAAAAAGCATGAATTTGGAGAAGCTAACCGAGCCTGCTGTTAGTTACTGATTCACAAGGTAGCTATAGAGAGAGTGTGTGTTCTTTAATCTGCCTCAGTTTGTCTGGGATAAAATCCTAGAATTTGCACTCTAATATCTTTGCTTTCGCCCCCTGAACACCAGGGTAGTGAACCAGCTAATTCAATGCAGCGCCAGAAAATTTCTCTTCAACCCATTCTAACGCAACCTTGCTAAAAATCAATTCCGACGATATGCGATGTTAGGACAACTACTAGCAAGTTGCCCTACAGGGATTATACCCCTAAAATTAGCCGATTGCGGTGGATGTGCAGGAGTTGAAATTCTCCACTAGCCACTGTTGATAGCATAAATAGGATTTGTTCAGGACGCAATAGAAAACCATCTTGGCGATAGCTACCTACATAACGGATAACAGATATAGATTCTGCAATGTTTTTGTGGGTTTCTACTAATTCCAGTTCAAATAAGCGATCGCGCAGATTTATGAACTGGCTCTTGCCTGACTTTGTTGTATGCTCGTACCATAGCTCGTCTTTTGCTTTGATGGTATCAATCCATTCTTGCCATTGTATAGGTGTTACTTCTTCCAGTGCTGCTACGGTAATTAAATATTCTGCTGTTTCTAGCAGTTGAGTAGCTGCCGGAGTTTTTAAATCTATCTGCTCCACATTATATATAGGTATGTCTGTGGGCATTTCCTGAACCAACTGTTCTCGAAAAGTATCTACTGCCACTGGTGCAGTTAACTCAAAATCCGCAATTTCACCACTACTAGTGGCTCCTAAAGCCAAAGCAGTTGCTACAGAAATCCGCGGCATTGGATGAAATCCACCAGTGAAAGCAATTGGTAAGCTTGCTCGCCGTACAACTCGGTCAAACAGACGGATTAAATCCAGGTGGCTTACCAAAGCCATATTACCCTGTTTTCCAAACCAAACTCGCAGTCGTTGTGCCTTAGTTGTGTTGGGGACAAATTCGCCAGCGAACTTCGGGATAGCAGGTGATTCAATCACAATGTTATGGCCAAAGTCGGTTCCACATACGCCACAGTGAGAACAACCTTCAAAAGAGCAGTCGGGTACAATTGCAGCTTCTAAGGCGCGTTGCAAGTCTTCTTTGAGCCAGTTTTTGTCAATCCCGGTATCAATATGATCCCAAGGGAGGGGAGTATCGAGGGAGTGGGGAGTTGGGAGTGGAGAGTTAGGAGTTAGGAGTTGGGTATTTTCTGCATCTCCCGATCTCTTCTGATCTTGTGCGTGAAACAAATTCCATTCGCCATTTTCTACTTGGCGGTATTTCCAATCTAGATCGGCTTGGGCGATCGCAGACCCCCAAGCGCTAAAAGCTTGATCTAAATTTTCATACCAGGAATCCATACCTGCACCCAATTCCCAGGCACGGCGGACTACTTTGCCCAAATTGCGATCGCCTCGTCCCACAAAATCTTCCATTGCCGAAATGCGGACATCGGTAAAATTTACCTTTACTCCCTTTATCCGACGGAATTCTTGCCGTAACAGGTTTTGTTTTCGCTTAAATTCAGTGGTAGAAACTGAGTGCCATTGGAATGGGGTATGGGGCTTGGGCGTAAAGTTAGAAATTGTCAAGTTAAAGTTTAGGGCTTTTCTGCCCTTGCCCCGACATTCTCGCTGTAGCCAGCTTACCGTTTCCGCAATGCCCAAAACGTCAGCATCCGTTTCACCTGGTAAACCAATCATAAAATACAACTTGATTCTATCCCAGCCTTGCTCCCAAGCGGTTTTCACCCCCCGCAACAATTCTTCATTGGTCAAACCCTTATTCACGATGTCTCGCATCCGCTGAGTTCCAGCTTCTGGAGCAAAAGTCAGTCCACCTTGCCGTGTACCTCCAAGGATATTGGCAATATTCTCATCAAATCTGTCTACCCGTTGGCTTGGTAGAGTCAGAGAAATATTTTCATTTTTTAAGCGATTTTTGATTTCCATCCCCACTGCTGGTAGGGACAAATAATCAGAACAACTCAGAGATAGTAGGGAAAACTCATTGTAACCAGTTGCCCGCATCCCCTGTTCAATTGCTTCTACAACCTTATCGGGTTCTACATCCCGTGCTGGCCGAGTCAGCATTCCTGGTTGACAGAAACGACAGCCACGAGTGCAACCACGCCGAATCTCAATCGTCAAGCGGTCATGTACCGTTTCTACGTAGGGAACTAACCCAATGGAATATGCTGGTATAGGAGTTGCAACCCGTCGCAGAATTCGTTTTGGTACGTCAGAGCGACGAGGATGAACTGAGCCATCCTCTGCCATGTCATAAAACTGAGGGACATATACGCCTGGTATCTGTGCCAAATCCAGTAATATCTCTTCCCTACTCAATCCTGCTTGTTTGCCTTCTTCTAATACCAAACCAATTTCTGGCAGCAGTTCCTCTCCATCCCCAAGGGCGATAAAGTCGAAAAAGTCAGCGTAAGGCTCAGGATTCGATGTTGCTGTTTGCCCACCAGCAAAAATCAACGGAAACTGGGACTGGAGATTAGTAATTTCTCCTTTGCCCACCTGCTGCTCTGCTTCTCTGCTTCTCTGCCTCTCTCGCCACGTCAATGGTATTCCAGCTAAATCCAACATTTCTAGGATATTAGTTGCACCCAGTTCGTAACTGAGGCTAAAGCCTAAAATGTCGAATTCTGTAAGCGATCGCTTTGACTCTACCGCAAACAATGGCGTATTAGTTTCGCGTAGTTTGGCTGCCAGGTCTTTTCCTGGGAGGTAGGCGCGATCGCACAATTGACGCGGTTGGGCATTCAAGATGTTATAGAGGATGATGTGCCCTAAATTGGATGCACCGACTTCATACACTTCTGGGTAGGTTAAAACCCAGCGTATTGCTGTCGTATCCCAGGCTTTATGTACTGCTAAACGCTCATTACCCAGGTAACGCCCTGGTTTTAAAATATCCGATGTTATTAATTTTTCAACTGCAACAGCCACTGTGCTATCTTCTAGCTACCTTAATTACAGCTACTCAAATCAAACATTAGCATTGAATTAGGTCTTCTAACAAAGTTTATCGTTGCAACTTATAACTCCTTTACATAAAGTCCACTTTTGACCCGAACATTTGTGCTTTTACATAAAGTTATGTTGCAGCTAACTCGGCTTCACTGTTTAATATTTCAAATACGCTATCTAGTTGCGTTAGTTCAAAAATCATTCTAATTGATGGAGCAACAGCGCAAAGTCGGAAACTTCGTCCTAAACTAAGAGCCAGCTTGTGTGTAGATAACAATGCCATCAACCCCGCGCTGTCTAACGATTCTACCGCTGCTAGGTCTACTACCAAGATGGAAATACCATTTTGTGCCAACGCTGTCGTCATATCTCGTTCAAATTCTAAGGCGTTTACAGCATTCAAACAGCCTTGGGGGCGAATAACTGCAATTTTGGGATAGTTAAGCACTGCTTGCATAGTTACATCCTATTGAGAATTGTTGAAGCGTCAAGCTAAGGATTATTTGAACATAAACTCTTTTTTGTTGCATCGACCATATGTCTTAGGTCTCTTTGCTGAATCTTTATGGCTTTAGTATCTCTGTTTAAAGATTGTCATAATTCCAGTTTGAAATGTGTTTATATATACTTTTTTTTTATCCCAGTTCAAAAACAATCAACTATAGACAGCCCTAAAAAAGACAAATTATCAGTAACTATGCTGAGAAAATTTGCTTAGTCTATAACTAAAGCTAATTTAGCCAAGCCTTAACGGTAAGTTAAATCTCACACTTTAGCGTTGCTGATGGCATACGCCATAGTCATAGCAAATTTTCTATTTAACTAATTAAAAAGGTGATCTATATCACTGGTAAATTAGTATTTGATCACTTTTTTATACTTAGGCGAATCTGGGAGAATTAGTATCATATAAAGTTGGGTTATTACTTATGAAAACTCAGTATGCTATTCGGAAACTAGTAGAAAAAGCTCTTGACATTAAAAAACTAACTCCTGAGATAGAAAATGAAATCAACTCAGAATTGACAGAACTGGGTTACATTTCTGATGTTGATTACGAAGCTCTGGAATTATTAATGTCAGAGATGGATGCTGGTAGAATTCAGTTAGTTCCTAGCTTGGGATATTTCTAATTGCTTAGGTCTAGAGGTTTATTGCCTATATCAAGTGAATCTAATGGTAAATGAAGCAATAAAACTTTAAAAATAGGTAAAACAAGTATTAGTAAAGGCAGGGCTGAATAAAAAGATTGCTTTAACTATCCCTGATGAACGGTTACGAGAAGAGATTGAACGCATGAAAGATGCTGGTATATACTAAAATTAGTGCTGAGTAAAAAAACAACCCAATACTCTAAACGCCTCACTACTGTGCACTCACTCGTTACTCAGCACTCAGTACTATCTTGGTATGCTTGCCACAGTTGGTGAATAAACTGATTAAGTTGCTGCTTGGCGGCTGAGTCAGGTTCAGTTTTTGGTTCTTTTGCTAAAACTTGGCTCAAGAAGGTAATTACTTCTGTGTCTAATGCTGGCCGAAACAAATTGGCAGGCCAAAGCAAGTCAGACACATCTCGCAAATCGGTAATTAGCGGCGATTCCTGAATCAAAGTAACCATTAATAAAGGACGCACCCAGCACAACTGCCGGGAAACTACAAATTGAATGACTTCTGCATACAGATTCCTGTCGCCATGCTCTAAAGACACAATTTGTCCTGGTTGAAGAAAATCTAGGCTAATGTTCATCATTATGCAGTTTGGGCAGGGGCAAGAATTATTTTGTAACTTCCTTATTCTTAAAAATGAAAATGCGCTACGTTTAACGGAAGGTTATGTAACATTAGGTTAGCACTCTCACGGCAACGATGTCTAAGACATATGCCTCACAAGTGGCTACGCAAAACTAATAAAACCAATCCCTGAAAGCAAAGGGTTTTCCTAGCATAGTATCTCAACAGAAATACTATAGAATAGGTAAATAACTGTTAAGCGATCGCTACACAGACACTTTGTAGTAGTGAATCAACAAGAAAAGAGCAAAGAGCCGTGTCAGTTGAAACTATTGAAAAGCCTTCCACAACCCGTAAGCTAGCGCCTCGGTATCGCGTTTTGCTCCATAACGATGACTACAACTCTATGGAGCATGTTGTGCAGTCACTAATAGCCACTGTACCAAGCCTTACCCAACCCCAGGCTGTTAGCATCATGATGGAAGCCCATACTAACGGGCTAGCTTTAGTGATTACTTGCGCTCTGGAACACGCTGAGTTCTATTGCGAAACATTGATAAGTCACGGTTTAAGTAGCACGATTGAACCTGACGAATAGTCATTGGTAATTTGTCATTGGTCATTTGTCGAAATATAGAGTATTGACTAGTGATTGGTGACTTACTTGGTATGAAAAAACACTTTGTCCGTCTAGCTGAACGCCCTGCCCCTATCAGGCTGGGTTGTTTTATTTTGACTTTATTGCTCCTATGGTTGCCATTAGCTGCACCAATATACTTACTAGTGCATGATTCAAACTTAGAAAGTATATTGACATTGGTATTGTTATATGCAATATTTATTTTTCTTCTGAGACTATGGGGTAAATATGTCTACCAACAGCCCCAAATTCTCCGGCATTATGGCTTAAAATTCACGCGACAAAACGGTGTGGATTTGCTGCGTGGCTTGGCTATGGGGATAATTAATATTTTGATACTTTTTGGGGTAGAAAGTTTGTTGGGTTGGTTGGTGTGGCAACAACCGAAAGTTTTTTTGCTGAAAGTTTTTTTAGAGGGTCTACTTGTTGGCTTAGGTGTTGGATTTGCTGAGGAATTGTTATTCCGAGGCTGGTTGCTAGATGAATTACAACGAGATTACAGTCCGCGTGTGGCACTGTGGACAGATGCAACTGCCTTTGCTGCATTGCACTTTATTAAACCCTTAGAGGCAATTATTCATACACTGCCGCAATTTCCAGCTTTAGTACTACTGGGGTTAACGCAAGTATGGGGAAAGCGTTGGCGGAGGGGACGCTTGGGTTTACCAATTGGTCTGCATGGTGGTTTAGTCTGGGGCTACTACATTATTAATGTTGGGGAATTAGTGAAGTATTCTGGTCAAGTTCCTGATTGGGTAACTGGTGTGAATAATAATCCCCTACAAGGAGTGATGGGGGTGTTGTTAATGAGTGTACTAGCTTTGTGGATACGAGGGCGAACAAGAAATTCATAAAACCTTTAATATTAAACATTATTTGTTAGTGTTAATACTTGCTTTTTTAAACCTATATAAAACTAGCATAATTGCTAATGACAGCACATATTTGTTATTAATAAGATTTAAAATAACACTTTTGAAGTATTACTTGCTCCTATGAGATCGAATCGAAAACTAATCAGATTTTGTGTTAAAGCAACATGTGCATGTATTGGATCTGTTGTAGGGGGTTTCGCAGGTGGAGCATTTGGATTGGCTTTAGACGAATTTATTGTTCCCGGACTGAATGAAGGGATAGCAGATACTGCTGCTGAACAAGCCTTTCAGTTTGCTGGGGGAATCGTTGGGACTGCATGTGGTGGATTACTAGGTGAGGAAGTCGCGGAAGTTATTAACAGCGATAACAGCAATATAAAAGATGGTAGTGAGGCAGATGCTGTAGTCTAATTATGATTTCAACCAAACAATTAATAAAGGAATACTGAGGTTTTATATTCAAAGCAGCTAGAGAGGCATTAAATAAACTCAGCCGGATAGTTATTTTTCCGACTGAGTTTTAACTAAATACACTGCTTTACATATAAATGAAGTAAATCTGACAAATAACCCAAACATTGTCTCTAAAAATATAGCGCTATTACCTATGTAACCGTCACCAAATTGTATTAACACTGGATAATTGAATTTTCTTATCTCGACTAATCACTGGTACTCCCAGATATAACGCTGTAGCAGCAATAATGCGATCGGGTAAATCTGGTACTTGTGAGCGATTCACTAAACGCAAAGCTTCAGCTATATGCCTATTACAAGGAACTTCAAGCAGTACAGCATCACTTGTGTCAACAGATGCAAGCAGTCGTTCAAGTGTTAGTGGAGAAATACGCCCTTTCTCACTCAAGTAGACAATTTTGGCTAGGGTAATGGAGGAGAAAGCAGATCTCCAGAAGATGCTATTTGGGCTATAGTATTTTGGGCAGTTGTTGATAATCGTGAATCGCCAAAAATGTACCAAATTACTGCATGGGTGTCAGCTACAGCACGCAGCATCAAATATCCTCCCGTGGAAAGCTAGCCCATTCTTCACTACGGGCTACATCAATTTCCTCTGTGGAAGGTGCGTTTCCTAAATCAGCACAGAGTCCCCATAAGGATTGTCGGGGAAAGTTAGAGAGTTTATCTGTTAACTCGCGTTCTATATCAGGAGCAATTTGCTGGATCAAACGTACTTTGTCCACAGTTGAAAGCTGCTTTGCTAGTTTGATAACTTCTTGTAGACTCACAAATTTTTACCTGCTTCATCTGCAAAAATTTTAACAATACCCAAGGATACTGGGCTTTTTGGTGCAATCTTTACGCAAGAGTCTCAACCACAGTACCCACCACACACGCTTTATTCAAATTAACGCCGCTCAAATTTGCACCTTCTAACTCTGCACAGAGTAAATTTGCTCCTGAAAAATTCGCCCCTGCCAAATTCGCACCCCGCAAATCGGCTTCTTCCAGGTTTGCTTCACTCAATAAAGCCCCTTGCAAATCGGCGCGACTCAAATCTGCACCTTTGAGATTTACCCCTGTCAGGTTTGCACCGCGCAAGTCAGCACCGCGCAAGTCTACGCCTTGCAAGTTCACATTCATCAAATTGGCACCACTCAAGAAAGCACCCACTAATGAGACATCACTGAGTCTTGCTCCCATCAAGTTAGCACCACGCAAATTGCTACCCCGCAAGTCAGCGCCCGTTAAATCTGCTTGCATCAGGTTTGCTCCCATTAGGTTCGCCCGTAAGTCAGTTGCCTGGAGGTTGGCTCCCATCAAATTTGCCCCCTCCAAATGTCCACCTTCGAGCTTAGAACCAGCAAAATTAGTGCCGACAAGGGTAGCACCAGCAAGATTAATCCGGCTTAAATCCAGTCGGGAGAGTTCCTCATCTTCTAAATTTGCCCCTGGAAGTTGTTTGAGTTTTCCTAATCTAATGGCTTCAATATTCATGTAAAGTAACTACCAATCTCTTCACTTATCTTGCTGTGGCTATCCCATTGGGAATCGAGTATCCAGATGCCGGCGCTGAATTTGGGTGTCATGATGGGTAAGTCGAGTCCCTGTTGTAAACCCATAACTAATAAAGTTAGGGTATCTACAAGTTTAGGGTCAAAACGGGTAGATTGTTGCTGTCTGCACTCATCTAAAGCTTGAGTAAATATCTGTTCCCGGCTTTGATTTGACGATTTTCGCTCATTGACTCGCCACTGAAAATCTGCCAATAATGCCAAAATTCTCGACTCTAGGGGAATTTCATCTCCAGCTAAACCTGCTGGTTCCCCTGTGCCATTCCACCACTCGCTTTGGTGAGTAATAATTTGGGCAACTGCTCGCAGCCTTGGCATGGTTCGCAATACTTGCGCCCCCGGTACTAAGGGACAAGTTAAAGGACAACTGGGAGCATCTTCTTGGTAGCGTGTGGATATACCACCTGTGAGTACGCTTTCTGCTTTCTGTAATGGATCTATGCGATGTAACAAAGCCGCTAGCCGCAATCTCTTAATCTGCCATGCGGGAAGATCCAAAAGCTGGGCGATCGCCTCAGCAAGTACCACTACTTCTGCGGCTGCCATTGGATTGTTGACATCTGCCATATCCATCAGTTGCGCCATTCGCAAAAAGGCTTGGATTTCGTTAGAAACCAGGTTGCGATCTAGGGTTTGTTTCTGAAGTGCTGTGGGGATGGATAAATTATCTTGCCCAGTCTGGAGGTAATCTACTACACGGGAGACAACTGCACCTAAATTTTGGGATCTGTCCATTGACGGTACAATTTGCTGTTTATTACCTGTGAGTTTTTCCGCCAGTTCTGGGTTGTATTTTCTGATGTGAGCGATCGCTATTTCTGCTGTTTCTTGCACTAACTCTGGCTCAAATGTCCATAAGCCATAGAATTTGCGCTCTAAGTCTGATGTCGGTACTCCAGTACTGCCATAATCAGCTTCTGATAATTCTTGACAAATTACCATTGCTGTGTATTTAGGCGATAAAATAATTAAGTGCCACTCCTGCGCCACTGGATCGACTGAATCTAATCCCACTAAGTCTACATTAGGTAAAAGGCTTGTGGGATGTTCAGCAAAGCCAGATTCAGCAGCAGCCATGATGGCAATTTCGCTACTGCGCTGGGCGATGTCTGCATATCGTTCAGCTTCTTGTAGATACCATTTCCCCTGTTGAAAGGCTGTGATCACTAGGGGTATACCGTCGTCGGTTAAGATATGGTCTTCTAGAGCATGGCACAGGGCAACTAGGGTATTTTTGTAGTAAACACCAAATCGAATTGGCCTGGTAGTATGGCGATGGGCTGTTTCTAGCTGTTGTAGGATTGAACCTTCTAACATGGGATTTGTAAAAATAACCGCAGAGGCGCAGAGGACAAGGAAGAGAGGGGGAGAAATTCAGAATTGTGAATATCCTCACCCACATTATTGTGTTTTCTAGGATATACCCGCTAACTGTTTTTCTTTCGTTTCCATTGGCGCGGAAAGTGCTGCTTCTAAGTCAGCACAACCTAGTTTTTCTTCTAAGATTTTCATGACTTCGCGTCCGAAATCGTTAGGGTTTTGTTGCCAAGCTTGCAAGCAGACTTCTCCAAAGAATGAACCTAGAGGTTCGGGATTCCAGAGGAGTTTTTTGGCTGTCCACGGCATCAAGCTCATTGGATCATACCCTGGTTTGAGGATGCCTTCTTTGAATGCGTATTCTTCTAAGTGAGTATGGGGTTGCAGCCCAATAAAGAAAATGGCAGGTTCCACTTTATCGGCACCAAAAATCCGTTCTAGTTCCCGGTGGTAGGCGATGGTTTGGCGGATGGTTTCGGGACGTTCGTCAATGACGTTAAAGGAGTAATTGACGGAAACTAAATCGTTGAAACCAGCTGCTTTTAAATCGCGGCAGTTTTGTAAGACGGTTCGCAGGTTGTACCCCATCCGCATTTTCCGTACAAGTTCTTGAGAACCACTGGTAATCCCAATTTCAAAGTAATTCATCCCGGTTCTTGCCATCAAGTCACACAACTCTGGTGTCAAATTGTCGGCTCTAATATATGCTGCCCAGTGGATATCTGTCATACCAGAATCGACGATTTTTTGCAAGAGTTCTATGGCATCGTCGATAAATTTTCGTGCTGGGATGAATTGGGCATCGGTAAACCAGAAGTTGCGAATGCCGCGATTATACAATTGGCGCATCTCAGCAACTACTTCATCTGCTGGGTTGATGCGTACTTGTTTCCCTTCGACAACAGTGTAGACGCAATAGCAGCAGTTGTGAGGACAACCACGCTTAGTTTGTACACCTATATAAAAGTCTTCTTCTTGCAGGTAAAAGTTAAATTCCGGCCAGATGCTTTCGATATAGTCGTAGTTACAAGCTGTTTTTTCTAGTGGAGTGGGTTGTTCGTGAATTAGCCGTTCCCGTGGTTGAGTTTCTCCCGCAACGTAACAGCGTTCATCTCGAAAATCTCTGCCACTTAGAAGTTTTTCCAGCAGGGTTTCGCCTTCACCTACAGAAATAATTGTCCCTTGAGGTAAGCTTTTGCCCAATTGTTCGTAAAATACACTGACTGCACCACCACCTACAACTACACGGGCATTAGAATTATATTTTTGGGCACGCTTTAAACCGCGTTTTATTAAGCCCTGATTGCGCCATAATTCTACATAGTAAGCGATGAAGATTCGCAAACCGCCCAATCCTCCACGCAGTTTCAATAGAGGATTCTTAGCGTAGTAAAATTCAAAAGCATTTTGTAGTGGGTTACCGCCACGCCCGCCAACTGGAGCATAGATTTGAATATCCCGCCAGGAAAATACTAGTAGTGTCGGTTTAAAATCATCGATACAGCGATCCAGAGCAGAACTGTAGTCTAAAGGTGGCACTGTTCCCAAATCAAAAATGCGCTGTTCGATATCAGGAAACTGTTTGTGGACATGATCGCTCAAGTAGACAACCCCAATGGGAAAGATAGGGTTACAAGGAAGGCGAACGTAAAGAATTCGATTTTCCATCATGGGTGTTTTGACTTCCATCTTGCCAATCTTTGGGGAAAGCGAGATAAATTCCAGTTTTAAAGCGTGTTTTTGTTTTGGCTGCTCTTAATCTCTGACAATCTTGCTTGACATTGAAGCCATCTATTGATAAGTGTAAATTTTTCAGAGATGCACGAATCAATAAAATTGCTTTGCATACCAAATGCAGGTGATCAAGATAGGCTTTATGAAGATATTTTTCATATAGCTTTACGATAACATCGAGTTCATTCATTAAGCGATGATCCCAGGCTTTTAATCCTGCAATAGATGAAACACAAAAATACACTCCTGAACTAGCTCAAGCTAAGGGGTTCTTCGCCATAGCTACCCTGTAATTATCCGCCTTCAGAAAGTTAAAGATTTTTTGCGGTAAATTAAGAACTTAAAAATGTTCACATAGTGTAAAATTGCAGATAAAGCATAAATTTTTACAAAATTTTTACAACCTGGGTATATCTTTAGGTAGAAATAATCTACAAAGGTTTAAGTTGGTAGTCGGAGCTACAGCAACTGGGGATCAGGCAATGCTAGGCTTGGCTGGTGTAATGTAAAATTGTGGCGTAAAGCTCCTCAGCAGTTATGGCTCAAATATTAGATCCTCTACCACCTGAGCAATCGGGAAAAATTCTCTGCTGCTACATTAATGCCACCAGCAAAATACAGGTAGCTCGCATCTCCAATATTCCCAACTGGTACTTTGAAAGGGTTGTTTTCCCTGGACAACGTTTAGTATTTGAAGCTCCGCGAAAAGGCCAAATGGAGATTCATACAGGGATGATGGCAAGTGCAATTTTATCCGATAAAATTCCGTGCGATCGCCTGATGCTCGAAGAATCCAGCGCTTATGAGTTTGATACAGACTCATCAGATGGAAAAGACCTTATTAATACCAGACCTATGGTGCAGCAAATTCATACAAAAATCGGAGATACTACAAAACCCTTACAAATTGTTGGTTTAGCATCGGTTGATTAAAAAAAAATTTACTAAATTTAAGGGTTGCTAATTCAGCAGCCTTTTTTGTTTATTATTTATTGGGCATTGGGCATTGGACATTGGTTATTCTCCTTGTCTCCCTTGTCCTCCTCATCTCCCCCATCTCATCTACAATCATTCTTATGAATCTGCCTTCATTTCTTTGGTTGTGGAAAATAGCCGCTTGGTCAATGGGGTTGTCCCTGCTGGCATATCTGATGCTAGCAGTAACCGGCGTTTGGATGTTTCGGGCGAGAACTTCGCAGCAATTCCCTTTTATGAACCCATTTATGGGAGGGAATAGGACAGTGCGATCGCTCCACTATACAATGGGCATCAGCATGGTAAGTTTAGTGCTACTACTGCTAGCGATCGGGATTGTTGGCACTTTAGGGCACTTTGGTTCTTTGGGCCACTCATCACATTTAGTTGCTGGATTGATAGTGGTAGCATTAGTTTTACTATCTGCTTTCAGTGCAACGCAAATTAGTGCTAGACGACCTTGGGCTAGACCCTTACACATCGGCGTAAATATTATTTTATTTCTAGGATTTGCCTGGGTATCCCTTACTGGTTGGATTGTGGTGCAAAAGTATTTACCCTAAAGAATTACGAATTACGAATTACGAATTATTAAAGTGGCATAGCTTCTGTGTGACAGGCGAGGTAGGTCTATGTCCTACCTTACAATGAAGAAAAGCATTGTAATTTAGCCGTGACAGCAAACTCAGCCAATATTTCAGCTTCTGTTTTTCGTCTGTCTCCTTTGATTCGGATAACGCTGCTGAGTCTATACATAGCACTCACAGTCCCATTACCCTTCTTATCGCAGGTAACTGCTGCACCCGTACCCGCAGGATTATTGTGGGTAGGCATTAGCATCGGCTTAGTTGCCTTGTATGCTGTATTGACTGAACGAGTAACGGTAGATGACCAGGGAATTCAGGTTACTTACCCCGCCTGGGTACCTAGTTTTTTTCGTAAAGGCTGGTTTTTACCTTGGTCACAAGTGAAAGAGTTAAAACCCCGCACCACTGGTCAAGGAGGGCTAGTTTATTACTTCCTCAGCCATGATGGGAAAGCTTATTTACTACCGATGCGTGTAGCTGGATTTGCCCGTTTCGTGCAAATTGTCCAAGCAAAGACGGGCATTGATACCACAGATGTTCGCCCTTTAGCACAGCCGTGGATGTACTTGATTTTACTAGTACTCACACTGCTGTTACTATTAGTCGATGGCTGGGCGATCGCTACAGCGTTAACTACTACACAATTAACTTAAAATTGGCAATGGGGCATGGGGTATTGGTTCTTTCTTCCCCATTTCCCTACTCTCTACTCCCTATTTTTCATTCACCTTGAATAATGTCACAGCAAAAGCCACGCTCAGACTAGAGCAAGTTAATCTATTTACAAGGCTGAAAACCCAACTTTCAGGCAATCAGCAAGGATACCCCATATTGCAAGATATTTCCTTAGAGGTATTCCAGGGCGAACGACTTGCGATTGTAGGCCCAGTAGGCGCTGGGAAAACTTCGTTATTACGTCTCCTCAACCGCCTCATAGAACCCACGAGTGGTAAACTCTATCTAGAAAACCAAGAATATCGCCAAATTCCCGTCATCCAGCTACGCCAGATGTTTGTACTTGTATTGCAAGAATCAAAACTATTGGGGATGACAGTTCAGCAAGCCTTGGCTTATCCTTTAGTTTTGCGCGGTTTGCCCAAACAGACTATTCAGCAACGAGTCAGTCACTGGACAGAACAACTGCACATTCCCAATGAATGGTTGGGGCGAACAGAGGTGCAACTTTCTGCTGGACAACGACAACTAATAGCGATCGCACGTGCCTTAGTCGTCCAGCCTAAAATATTATTATTAGATGAGCCAACCTCTACCCTAGATGCTGGTACTGCTTCTCATCTAATACAAGTCTTAACCCAGTTGAGTCAAACTCATCAAACTACGATTTTGATGGTAAATCACCAACTAGAACTAGCCCAGATGTTTTGCACTCGGTTGTTACATCTACAGCAAGGTCATTTATTGGCAAATCAAAGAGTCTCTGAAATAAACTGGGTTAAATTACGAGAAAGCTTAATTCAAGCAGAAGCTCAAGACGATTTTGGATTTTAGATTTTAAATTGCTCAGGAGACAGAAATCAGGAGTCGTTATCTTACTCCTTCTCTCACAAATGCCCCATCACACTGGACTACTACTAAGCGTTGAACGTTGATTATTAAATCTCTCTCTAGCTAACTTTGTTGTTTGTGACTGTGAAATATTGGTATTCAAAATTTCCATATTAAAACGGTATCCTACATTGCGGATAGTTTGAATCAAATTGGGTTGGCGGGGATCAAGTTCAACCTTTTTCCGCAGCGATAAAACGTGAGTATCAATAGTACGAGGGTTATCGATAGCGTCAGGCCAAGCACGACGCAGCAATTCTGATCTACTCAGAGGTACGCCCCCAGCTTGTGCCAAAACGTACAGTAAACTGAATTCTTGGGGTGTTAAGTCGATGAACTCCCCCTGAAAGCGGACACGACGCTGAACTAAATCAATTTGCAAAGTGCCATAATCCAAATAAGCTGGTGCAGTCGGTGTACGCTTCCGGCGAATCAGCGCCTCTACCCGTGCCAAAAACTCTTGCATTCCAAAAGGTTTGCTCAGATAATCATCTGCACCCGCTTTTAAACCTGCGACGATATCACCTTCACTATTACGGGCAGATAGCATTAAGATTAGAGGTTGCTGCTGACGATGCAACCAACGACAAAACTCGATGCCATCACCATCAGGTAGGTCTGCATCCAAGACGACCAGTGTTGGTTGATGACTTAAAAATACTTCCCTTGCTTGATAAATGCTGGCAGCTTGATGCACACGGTATTCCAGTTGTTGCAAGTGCCAACCCAGCAACGACCTCAGATGGGGATTCCCCTCAATGATTTCTATACAAACCGAACCCACGGTGGCAAGACCCCTTAGCGTCGATGACTTTCAAAGTAACAAGCCCATCTCTAAGGTTTTGTAGCCTTTGTTACTTCAATTGCTATTAACTTTACATTCCCTAATAAAAAGCGTGGCAATATCTTTAATTTATGCTTTGCCGATAGGCGATTAGAAATATTCTTAAATTTTTATTAAATTTATCGAAAGTATTGTTAGACTTATCAAAAGTTCTTTTAGCTTAACATTCTGTTTTTACATGGGCGTAATATGGCAAAAATCTACAACCCAACCAGCTAATCGCTACTACAACAGCTTTTCAACCTGATGGTGAAAGTGGATTTTTTCGCAAAATTTAGTGTCCCCATCCAGGAATATAACACCAATACAATTGCGTTGTTGACCATGAAAATCAAAAAAATAACTTAGCAGCTAACTAGAATCGATGTTTTCTGGAATAGGATTAAAGTAGCTTGTAGCAGCTATGAAGGTATTGCCCAAAGTAGATGTGTTTACTTTGAGTTGATGCCAAAGTGAAATTACACTTCACATTTGAGCGTGAATCATTTACAATTCTCATTCCAAAGAGTTTAATACAGCAGTTATGCTCCAAGACACACAAACCATCCGCTATTACCAAAGACTCACCGACGCCTTCGTCGAGTTATGGAATCGCGGTTATCGCACTGATGATATGCGGATGTATTTGGATGGATATCTAGCCGCACTGCGACATAGCAACGTCATTGAACCTTTTCTAATTCATCGCCTAGAAGAGGAAGCCAGCCGCTACTTGTACGATGGATCAAACTTTGCGGTGCCGCAACCACAGCCACAACCCGATTACTATTAAGTACCATTTACGTGGTCATTGATAGTAACCGTTAATTACCGCAGATAATTATAGCATATTATCTGTATTGGTCAACGGGTTTCCGTGGTGTGAAATTTTGGAGATATTGTATTGATTAAACGCATCCCCTCAGCCTTATATTGGTCTTGCCAATAAATACGACTGAGGGGATTATTGGCTACCTATAAAATCAAGCCCAACATAGGTAAAGTATTTTTGTCAAAAATCCATTAAAAAACCCTTGAAAGGGGAGACACTATTTCTCTACCCTTTCAAGGAAATTTAAAATGGCATATTGCCTTAATTGGGAAGCGCAAATTCAGCAGCATACCCTTTAGTTTACGTAAAGAAAGATTAAGAAGCTAGTGCTACTTCTACCTTTTCCTGCAATTCACCTTTTTGGTACAGTTCAATCAAGATGTCAGAACCGCCAACGAATTCACCATTAATATACACTTGGGGAATTGTCGGCCAGTTAGAGTATTCTTTAATTCCTTGACGGATTTCAGAGTCTGATAAAACATCAACCGTCTCGAAGGGAACTCCCAAGGTATTGAGAATCTGCACAACATTGTTGGAGAAACCACATTGGGGCATTAATTTGTTTCCCTTCATGAAAACTAAAATCTTGTTCTGTTGTAGCAAGTTATCAATTTTGTCTTTGAGTTCTGGTGTCATGGTATTTGTGTTTCCTATGTTGGATTCAACAGTGAGGAGTGAGGAGTGAGGAGTCAAAATTCATAACTCCTAACTTCTAACTCTTATTTACGAAGCTGCTGTTGCTTGCCAAGCTTCGGGAGTGTATGTTTTTACCGCCAAGGCATGAATCGCTTCAGTTGACATAGCTTGACCCAACGCACCATAAACCAACTGGTGCTGTTGCACTAGTCCTTTACCTGCAAAGTGCGATGAAACTACTGTCACCTGATAGTGGTCACCGCCACCAGTCAAGTCTTGCACCTGAACCTGGGCGTCTGGCAGTTCCGCCTTGATCATTGCCTCAACCTGCTGCGGACTAATCATCGCAATTCCTGAAAAAACTTACTTTTCTATTATTAACAGATATAGAGCAAATGACCGTGCCAACTTCAGGTTTTGGCAAGGCTGTAGATAAACGTGCCCCTGAGGTGTATTTTTGAGAACGCTCAGGTTTTGGCTACGGCGGATAGCTCTATCCTAGCACTGGGGCGTTCCCAAGCGAATCGTTAGGGAGATGGGGGAGATAAGGAAAAAGAGGCAACAAAAATTTAATTTATTTTTTTGGGGATGAGGAAGATGAACTACCACCTTCTCTAGGATAGGGAGAATCTACAAAACCTAATTCAAACAACTGTTTATAGGCTTTCTTGCCTAAATCCCGCGTCGGGTTTTGACTCTTAATGATTTGAACCAACAATGGCACAGCTAATTCTGGCTGATTTTGGGCCCGATGTACCAATGCTAGCTGAAAGGTGGCTTCATCTCTCTTTTGGGCTGTTAATAGAGCTTTTTGACGCTGAGAGTCAGAAACTCTATTGTCAATTCCCGAAAAGCTAGAATTTAACTCTTGATAAAAATTAGATAGCTGATTATAAACCTGACGTGCTTCTTGCAGTTTCTTAGCAGCTAAGGGGTAGTTTTGAGCAGAAACAGCTTGTTCTGCATCTTTCACAAGGCGATCGCCACCTTGAATACTCAAAAGACTGTTACTTTGGGTTATGGGGCGTAGATTATTGGGATCGTTGGGATCAATAGGTTGTGGGCTAGTAGTGCCTGGTGCCTGTGATACCTGAGCATTCACAGGTGATAGCAGGCTGAGGACTGCTATGACTGATAAAAGAGTACGGTGCATCAAGGTAACAGCGGCAGCAGTGTTCATGGGATCAATTAGTGCAATGACTATACAGAAAAGTTATGGAAACTTCGGGTATCTTAACTCTGTTTTGGTTTTGGACAAAGCAAAGCCGCATCCTAAGTTTCTTTGATTTAGACTGAAAATTGGTTTAATAGAGTTCCCATTGCTCCTGTATACTAATTAACTAAAATCGTTCCTATGAGCGATCGCATTAATTCCTCTGATTTTACAATCATCGGTTTACTAGCAAGCAGCTTGGGAGTAGTTTGACAAGGCGCTGGCGAAAAGTTGATTTGAGAAAAGAATTTAAACTGCTCCACCATCTATCTTGCTACCTACTTTCCTCCCCAATAATTATCTCAGGTTAAGTGGGATATTTGGCACGAGAATCTTACCAAAGCACTGCTTGAACTATTCGCGATCGCTTCCAGCGGGCGTGAAACGCCATCGCACCAACCAACCATTGAAACATGGCGATGTCCCTAGTCTGCGCTCCTCAAAATTTTGTTTTTACCAGTCGTGTTTACAAAATCATGGAAAATTTAAAGACTTTTATTTAACTATTTGACCAAATATAAGAATATTTATCATCAACCAATTCAGTAGTTTCGAAACAATTATTAGCTATTCGCTCAAAAAATGCCAATTTGGCTAAATATCCTGTTAATAGAGGGTAATCTATATATATACATCCTCAAAGGTTGCAAAATACCACTAATTCAGGATGAACATAGCACTTACAACTGGTGTCAAACCTTGACAATGTGCAATTTTTTAATCATGCACGGTTAATGGTCAATAGCTAAGAGCCAGTCTTGGGACTCTTGACGGATGACAAGATTAAGAATTAGTAATTTCTGCAAATGCGTGATTAGTAATTTTTGTTTCTTGATGGCTTAATTGTTGCAGTGCCTTTGCTAAATCAGCTGTGATGCTTTTGGCATCTTGTTTTATACAGCCACTCATGTAATCCATTACTCTAATTGGGGAGCCAATGTCAATACTCACATCTGTACCCCAATTTGGATAAGGTTGGCTGTAATTAATAGCTATAGGTATAATTTTCACTCCCAGCCCCGAATGACTAGATTCAGCACTCAAAGCAAGACGAGCAATTCCCGGCTTCAACTGGTGAACTTGGCCATCACGAAAAATATTACCTTCTGGAAAGATAACCAGGGTTTTTTTCTGCTGAAGTAGCTCAACTCCATGTCGCAGCGTGCGGATTGACGGATGCTTAGAATTTACAGGAAACCCCCCCAAACGTCTGACAAACCAGCCTTGCAAGCCTTGGCATTCGTCAATAGTCACCATAAACCGCAGGTCTTGTTCTCTCCGACAATCAGCGGTAGCGTAGGGTACGAGCAATGCATCCCAACGCGCCCGATGAGTAGGCGCGAAGATCACAGGCCCAGTTGTAGGGATATTTTTTTGTCCGGTTATTCTAATTTGCCCAAAGAATAATGGTAATAGGCAGTGACGCCCTAATAAATATGCCAGAGGACTTAACCAAGGAGAAACCCTTGAGGTAGTACGAGCCACCTGAGGATTTGCTGCTGTGTGCTGGCAGGTATCGGATGAAGAGTAAAATTCCATCATGACGGATGCAGCTGATTGACGGGTAAAAATTTAACGAAAAGCTGATTAGTTACACCGTAGATTCTCTTGCGTGACTTGTGTCGTAGTAGATGGACAGTTTTACCTCTGTCCGTTAGTTTACTGTACGCCGTCTAAGAGCAAACCAAGCCTGTAGTTGTTCACGACAAGCTGACTCTAGAACGCCTCCGATTACTTGTAAGCGGTGATTAGAAGCAGCGCTATGGGGTATGTTAATAGCTGTACGAATTGCGCCAGTTTTTGTATCGTCTACTCCATATACGAGTAGTCCTAGTCGCGCTTGGACGATCGCACCTGCACACATTGGGCAAGGTTCAAGAGTTACGTAGAGGGTACATTCATTAAGATGCCAATTTTGTAAAGTTGTTGCAGCTCTCTTGAGAGCCAGAATTTCCGCATGAGCGGTAGGGTCTTTGTCGCGCTCCTTTCTGTTTTCTCCTTGTGCTAGCAATTTGCCTGTTGAATCAATGATAACAGCACCTACAGGGACTTCACCTGCATCACCTGCTGTTTGTGCTAATTCTAGAGCATAACTCATCCATTGTTTATGTATAAGATAATCTGCATACTTACTTAGCATTTTCTTAATCAATACAAAAATTTTAAAATTATGATCGCCTTTGGACGAGCGAGACACCGATCCTATGAGAAAGAAAAAGTATATAGCCTAGAAATTTTGTCATTACCTACATTTGACAATCCTCGCTTCGTTATTATCCCGCCTCGGAATAAATTCCAAGGCTAATAGCTAAAGTCCTCTTATAAAGGACTAAACAAGAATTTCAGTCCACTTGAGTGGACAGTAGCTCTTAGCCTAGAACTTAAGTTCTAGGCGGGATGTGCGTCACTGCAATAGTTTAACTGTTACAAAAATGGGGGTAATTACAAGGACTAGAAATCTGAAGCTAAATAGCAGCTTGGGCTAAAAGGGAATCGAGTTGATTTTGTGTGTCTAGTTGATAAAGATCATCGCAGCCGCCAATGTGCTGGTTATTGATAAATATTTGTGGTACGGTACGGCGTCCGTTAGCGCGTTCTGCCATTTTCGCTCTAGCTGCTTCGTCGCCATCGATTTTATATTCAGTAAAATTTACACCTTTCCACCACAGCAGCATTTTGGCACGGATGCAGTAAGGACAAGTTTGCCACGTGTAAAGCTCGACGTTGGCTTTGACTCGCTCTGGATGGCGATTTAAGAGGGGATTAAGAAAGTCCAGCATATTTTCTTAAACAAGGTTCTAACTATGTCTCTAGCCTATAGCAATCCTATTTGAGTTGCGAAATTAGTCGTGGAGGTAGGGAATAGGGAACAGATTTTTTTCACGAATGATTTGAGATTGCTATAGATTATTGCTTACCGCATTGGCGCTGGAACCCACTTTTGAAAACCCTCTAAATGATTCCAGTAAGCTAAATATCCAGTCAATGCCCAAATTAGAGCGGCTACTATCAGCACTGCTACGCCAATTAGCCGCCAGGTTCGGTTGGTTTTCCAATAGAGAGTTGGGGCTGCAAAAACACCACCTAATCCAGTTAAAATAAAGCCGATTCCCGACAAAAGCGGTTGCCGTGTCAAATTCAAGTTGATGATGCGGATACCGACTACGATCGCAACTACGCCAGCAAAGAAGCCGTAAATTGCTATTGTCAATAAATCCCAACCTTGAGCAAGAGCGATCGCAGCCGCAACAAACAAGATTCCAAATAAGACACTTGTTTCACCGAAGGCAATGTTAAAGCTACCAGTAACTGGCCACGTGAAGCTCATGTGTAAACCAGTTGTAAGTGCGATCGCACCCGTAATTCCAAAACCTGGAATCCACTGTCTTTGATTAGAACTATCTATACCACGATACACATAGTCAGCTAGTAGAAATAACCCAGCTACCATATTGATTAACATGAGCGTGATGTAGTCGATAAACACGATTAACCTCTTAATTTGACAAGCTTTTTACTCTGCGCCTCGTTTTTCAGTTTTTAGTGAATTCACCAGCTTTTTTTCTTTATTATTTTATACCTAAAGATAAACACTTAATAAAAGCAATGTTCTTATACACTGCTACCCATTTGTGCTAGTTCTTAACTTAATTGCTTTTGAACACGCTTTATACTGGAGTAGTAAGGGTAAAAAAGCAAGATGTCTTAACTGGCACTTTTCTAACCAGTTAGCAGCAAAACTTAACTTTCTTCCACGTGTATCCGCCCTTTGGTAGACTTGAAGACTGAAATAGCCAGATGAAGCGGCGGAAATTCAAGCAGTTGAGAGGGCAGACTCTGTGGAAAATACACTTGGGTTAGAGATTATTGAAGTAGTAGAGCAAGCCGCGATCGCATCCGCAAAGTGGATGGGTAAAGGCGAAAAAAACATCGCTGACCAAGTAGCTGTGGAAGCTATGCGGGAGCGGATGAATAAAATCTATATGCGGGGTCGCATTGTGATTGGGGAAGGCGAACGCGATGACGCGCCTATGTTATACATCGGGGAAGAAGTTGGTATCTGTACCCAACCAAATGCCGAAGCTCTTTGTAACCCTGATGAACTAGTTGAAATTGATATCGCCGTTGACCCCTGTGAAGGTACGAACTTAGTAGCTTATGGACAACCTGGTTCGATGGCTGTCTTGGCAATTTCTGAAAAGGGTGGATTATTTGCTGCTCCTGACTTTTACATGAAGAAGTTAGCAGCACCTCCCGCAGCTAAGGGCAAGGTAGACATCAACAAGTCAGCAACAGAAAACCTCAAGATTCTCTCTGAGTGTCTAGAGCGCTCGATTGAAGAACTTGTAATCGTGGTCATGAAGCGCGAACGCCACAACGATTTAATTAAAGAAATCCGTGAGGCTGGAGCAAGAGTCGCCCTAATTTCAGACGGTGATGTGGGTGCAGCTATAAGCTGCGGTTTTGCTGGAACTAATATCCACGCGCTGATGGGTATCGGTGCGGCTCCTGAAGGTGTAATCTCAGCAGCAGCAATGCGTGCTTTAGGTGGGCACTTCCAAGGTCAACTGATTTACGATCCAGCAGTCGTAAAAACAGGTCTGATTGGAGAAAGCAGAGAAGCCAACATCGATCGCTTAAAGTCTATGAATATCAATGACCCCGATAAGGTCTATGATGCTCATGAACTGGCATCTGGTAAAACTGTTCTGTTCGCTGCTTGCGGTATTACCAGTGGTAATCTGATGAATGGTGTACGTTTCTTCAACGGCGGAGCAAGAACTCAAAGCTTGGTAATTTCTAACCAATCGAAAACTGCTCGATTTGTTGATACAATTCACATGTTTGGTGAACCCAAGACTCTCCAATTGAACTAATTTTTAGGGAATGGGGAATAGTAAAAGTAGGGATGAGGCATTTGGAAATAAATCTTTCTCGAAAACGGAAAGATAGTCATCCAAATGCTTTACCCTTACAGTAGTTAGTAGTTAGTAGTTAGTGATTAATAGTTGTTTGTTGCTGGGAATAACTACCAACCAATAAACAAAAATTCCCCATTCCCTATTCTCACTCAATGCCCTATTTTCAACTACCAACTAGTAACTACGATTTAGCAAATGAATATAGCAGTGGTGGGGTTAAGCCATAAAACAGCCCCTGTAGAAGTCCGGGAAAAACTGAGCATTCCAGAACCACAAATTGAAAGTGCGATCGCTCAACTGACCAGCTATCCCCATATTGACGAAGTTGCAATTCTTAGTACTTGTAACCGCCTGGAAATCTATATTGTTACCAGTGAAGCAGACCAAGGTATTCGGGAAGTAACTCAGTTTCTCGCGGAATACAGTAAATTACCCGTGCTTTCTCTGCGACAACATTTATTTATGTTGCTACATGATGATGCAGTGATGCACGTTATGCGCGTAGCAGGTGGTTTAGATAGTTTGGTACTCGGAGAAGGTCAAATTCTGGCTCAGGTGAAGACTACTCACAAACTGGGGCAGCAATATAACGGTATAAAAACCATTTTGAATCGATTATTTAAACAAGCGCTGACAGCTGGTAAGCGCGTTCGCACTGAAACTAGTATTGGTACTGGCGCTGTCTCTATCAGTTCGGCAGCTGTAGAGTTAGCGCAGATAAAAGTAGCAAATTTAGCAGCTTGCCGAGTGGTAATTTTGGGCGCTGGTAAAATGTCGCGCCTGCTAGTGCAACACCTACTTTCTAAAGGTGCGGTGCAAATTAGTATTGTAAATCGCTCTCGTGAACGTGCCCAAGAATTAGCAAAGCAGTTCCCTCAGCAACCTATCGAAATTCATCCGCTATCGGAAATGATGACTGTAATTGCCGATAGCGATTTAGTCTTTACAAGCACTTCAGCAACAGAGCCAATACTTGACCGTGCCAAATTGGAAATGGTTTTAGAAGTTCAGCGCTCTCTAATGTTATTTGATATTTCTGTGCCGCGTAATGTTCATGCGGATGTAAATGAATTAGAAAATGTGCAAGCGTTTAATGTGGATGATTTGAAGGCAGTAGTAGCGCAAAACTACGAAAGCCGTCGGAAGATTGCACAGGAAGCCGAGCGACTGTTAGAAGAAGAAGTGGAAGCCTTTGATATTTGGTGGCGCAGTCTGGAAACTGTTACCACTATTAGCTGTCTGCGAAATAAAGTCGAAACCATCCGCGAACAAGAATTAGAAAAAGCTTTGTCGAGATTGGGTTCGGAATTTGCTGAAAAACATCAAGAGGTTATTGAAGCTTTAACACGGGGAATTGTCAATAAAATTTTACATGACCCAATGGTACAGTTGCGATCGCAGCAGGATGTTGAAGCCAGACGGCGCTGTATGCAAACTCTGCAAATGTTATTTAACCTCGATGCAGAGGAACAGTTTAGTTGAACTGAACAACAAGAACCCCGATTTTTGGTGAGAAGTTGGGGTTCCGAGCCAATCGATTTTCAATTACTTACTTTTGAGCAGGTAATTTCTGTCTCTTCTTATAACTTTATCCTAGAAGCTCTTTTCTATGCAGCTTCACATTCAATTGGTATAAGCTTTCATAACTTAATATTCCCGAATCATCATAAAATGTAACTGTGATAAACAAGATACCCGACTTATTTGAAAAGTCGGGTATCTATGGTTTTGATTAGTAAAGATATTTTTAGCTCACAAATTATTTTCCCAAGTAAGCTTCTAGAACTTTGGGATTACTTTGAATTTCTGCTGGTGTACCATCAGCCAAATTCTGCCCTTCAGCAAGTACCCAAACGCGATCGCACAAGGACATAACGACATCCATATTGTGTTCAATAATCAGAAAAGTCATGCCATCTTGACGGTTCCAAGTGATAATGCGATCGCAAATATCATCAATCAGTTTCGGATTCACACCAGCAGCTGGTTCATCCAACAAAATTAACTTGGGATTAGTCATCAGCGCCCGTCCCATTTCCAGCAGTTTGCGTTGTCCACCAGACAAGCAACCAGCATAATCGTGTGCTTTTTTTGCCAAGCCTACTGATTCTAATAGGTACATTGCCCGCTCTTGCAGTTGCTTTTCTTCCTTAGCAACGATGTGCGGTTGCAACTGCACCTGCCAAAAATTTTCACCCGTTTGTTTTTGCGCCGCCAGCAGCATATTTTCTAACACCGACAACCGCGAGAGAGTCCGTGCAACCTGAAAAGTGCGGATTACTCCCTGCTGGGCGATTTGATATGGTTGCAAATTGTGAATCGGTTCGCCGTCAAAAATCACTCGTCCCTTATCTGGACGGATAAAGTTTGAGAGTAAGTTAAATAAAGTAGTTTTACCAGCACCATTGGGGCCAATCAAGCCCGTAATGCTGCCTTTAGCAACTTCGATTCTCGCCTCATTAACTGCTTTGACACCACCAAAGCTTTTAGAAAGTCCAGTGGCTACTAAAAGGGGAAGTGGCGATGACTGGTTATTTACCAAGAGTAAGTTCCTCCTTTTTCCCTAGAATACCTTGAGGTCGCCAAATCATCAGTACCATCAGAATTAGTCCGATTACCATGATCCGAAATGCACCCAAACGGGCTTCATCAAGGGTAACGATTCTGGGTAAGACTTCCCGCGTCAGCGCATCGTAAGCAAAGAAAATTACCGCACCTAAGATTGTGCCAACGTTATTTCCAGAACCACCTAAAATCACCATGATCCAAGTGTCAAAGGTAATCTGCGGTTGAAAATTATCCGGGTAAATGGCGCTGAGTTGCCAAGCAAAGAAAGCACCAGCGATACCTGCGATCGCACCCCCAAGCATAAGAGATTGTAATTTATACCAAAAGACATTTTTTCCCAGCGCTTTGGGAATTTCTTCATCTTCACGGATGGCTTTGAGAATTCTACCCCAAGGCGATCGCACCAAAATTTCTAAGCGCCAGTATACAAATGCTAAAACCAACAGCAACACCAGCATCAAACCGGCTTTTGGGTTGTAATTATACAGTCCGATCACCCCAGAAATATAAATCGCTGCCGCCAAAACTGCTAACACAATTCCCACAGCTAAATGGGATATAAATTCTTGCTTGCTAGTTGTCCTTTTGCCTAAATCAGTCGTCCGAGATACTTGGGTGCTACGAATCCATCGCCACAACGTAAAGAAAGTTACAGCAGCTAACAGTGTCAAAATCCCAATCATTAATAATCTGACAAACAAATTCGGTTCTGTAGATAGGGGTATGGGATAACTTTGCACACCAAACGCCCCAGAAATCCAGGTGTCACCCACAGGCAATTCCTGGTTGTTCACCACCAAACGAATTAATTCGCCTGTACCAATTGTGACAATTCCTAGATAATCTTCCCGTAAGCGGAGAGTTGCAAAACCAATTATCAAACCCAACAAGGCGGCGACAATTGCCCCAGCTACTGCCGCTATCGGTAGAGGTACGCCCTTTAAGCTTAGTAATACGGTTGTGTATGCTCCCAAGGTCATGAAAGCAATATGACCAAAGTTAATTAACCCCGTAAAGCCCCACTGTAAATTGAGTCCTAGTGCGAATAGGGCAAAAAGTGCTGTAGAAATTGCTAAGAAAATTAGATAGTCAACCATGTTTTGGAATGGGGAGTGGGGAATGGGGAG
>NZ_WBKL01000084.1:0-18366 GCF_015714705.1 Nostoc sp. NZL
AGAGATTATGGCGGGAGCCTTCTCTCCGATTTAGGTAAGGTTCCATTACAGACCAATCTACCGATCGCACCACAACAGAATTTGCCAAAGTCTTAATTTCTGTCTTACGAATGCCTAACCAGTTATCTATATCATCCTGACCTTGGCGTGTTTTTAAAAGTGCTTGCTGCTTGAGGCTATCCAGCAATAAACCCTTAACAATTTTGTAACTGGTGATAGCCGTGGCGCTAATACTAATGGATAGAATCACCACAATTGATAACAATAGTAGGTTACGCGATCGCCATTTGAATAAGTAGTAATTTTTATCGATTGGGACATACCATCGAGGGTCTAATTTCAACCAGCCTTTCCATAATTTCAGCATCATTATCGCCTTACTACAAGTTAAAATTTCGAAGTAAAAATGCAAAGGTAAGATTTATTTTTACTTAATTAATGTTGTTGAGTATAAATTTGGATGACAAACTCTGTCCCCTGTCCAAGTTCAGAAGTGCAGGAGAGCGAACCACCATGTCCTTCAACCACAATTTGACGAGCGATCGCTAATCCTAACCCTGTGCCTTTTCCTACTGGCTTGGTAGTGAATAAATGGTCAAATACTCGTTGCTTGACCTCCGGTGACATCCCTATGCCATTATCGGCAATCTTAATTAAAATGTGCTCACCTGATTCTGCTACACGGGTTTGAATAGTGATGCAATTCGGGTTAGCTAGAATGGCTTCCAAACTGCGCTCTGTATTGTATTCTTCAAGTGCATCAATCGCGTTTGCTAACAAATTCATAAACACCTGATTGAGTTGTCCAGCAAAGCATTCCACTAAGGGTAATTTGCTATAGTCTTTTACCACCACAATTTCTGGACGGTTTTCGTTGGCTTTTAAACGATGTCTCAAAATCAAAATAGTACTGTCAATGCCTTCGTGAATATTAAAAGGCACTTTGTAATCTTTATCTGCTCTGGAGAAGGTTCTTAAACTAGTGCTGATACTGCGAATACGATTAACACCCAGTTTCATCGAGTCCAGCAACTTAGGTAAATCTTCTCGTAAATAGTCTAAATCGATGGCATCAATTTCATCTTCAATATCTGAGCCGGGATCTGGAAATTTCTGTTGATAAAGGTTAATTAATCCAAACAAATCCTTGATATAATCTTTGGCTGGTTCAATGTTGCCAGCAATGAAACCGACAGGATTGTTGATTTCATGGGCAACACCTGCTACCAAATTACCAAGGGCAGACATTTTTTCACCCTGTACTAATTGCAATTGCATTGCTTGGAGTTCTTGTAAAGCTTGTTCTAATTGTTGCTTTTGCTGTTGCAATAATTGTTGTGCTTGGTGGTATTCGGTGATGTCTTCAGAAGTGCCAAGGATGCCAAAAACGTTTCCTTCTTTATCTCGTAGGGGAATTTTGTTTGTATTCGACCAGATTTGTTTTCCATCTGCTTTCTGCACAGTTTCGATAATGTTGAGTTCAGCTTGTCCAGACTCCATAATGCGGCGATCGCACTCCACAAAAGAATCTGATTCCTCACGAGTCCAGGAAAAGTCGTAATCTGTTTTACCAATAACACTTTCAGACACTCCATTCTCGTAAGTTTGAGCAAATTTCTGGTTACAGCCTAAATAAACACTATTGCGGTCTTTCCAGAAAACAGACTGGGGAATATTATCAATAATTAACCGCAAAAATTGTTCAGTCTGTCCAAGGTTTTTTAGAGTATCTTGTGCTTGCTGATAAAGTTGGGCGTTTTCCAGGGAGATTGCAGCTTGAGTAGATAATAGATTGAGAATTTCGACGCGATCGCTGGTAAACGCCCCAGTAGTAAGATTGTTTTCTAAATACAAAATCCCCAACAGTTTGCCTTGATACAAAATCGGCGTACACAGCAAGCTTTTGGGTTGCTGACGAATGATGTAGGGGTCAGCTATCAGCGCCGGATGCACTGTTGTATCAAGGATAATTGTAGTTTGCAGGCTGCGTTTAACTGTATAAATTAGGCTATGGGGAACGTCTGCGCTATCTTCCACAAAAATGGACTGTAGCATGGTTGATTGCTGCCCAATTTTAGCAGTCGCCTCAACTACCAATTTACCTTTTTTGAGCAGTAGTAACGCACACTTATCTGCTCCAGCATTTTCAATCACCACTTGTAACAGCTTCGTGAGCAATTTATCTAGTTCGATTTCACTGGAGAGAGTCTGAGACGCTTTGAGAACTGTTGCTAAATCTAGGATTACTGATGTATTGCTGCTAGATGCTACTGATTTATTAATGTTTGGGTGGAAGGTAGCAATGCTGTCAATATTTGCGATCGTGTGACTAATTGTGAGTGGCGATACTCTTTCAGAGTCACTTCGTGAACGCGTTTGTTGTAGGATGGGGGCTAGCAACTGTGGGTAACGCTGTTCTAGGTCATCGACTTTAGCTTTAGCATCCCAGCGTGTGTAGCAATAGTAAGCATTGATTAAATACTCTTGAGCAATACGTTCTTTGCCCCATTCTAAATAAAACTTGGCTGCAAGTTCATTGGCAAGAGCTTCTTCGTTGACGTATTCGTTTTCTTTGGCTTTAGCAATGGCGCGATCATATGACTCAATTGCATCCATATACTTGCCAGAAATTCTTGCTATTTCAGCAGATAACAATAGATATCGATGCAGAAAGTTTTGTGGGCAATTATCTGCCCAGTTTTTTTGGATTTGTTGATGCTCTCGGATAATGTCCCAATACTGATTTTTCTTCGCTAATGTCGCATTGGGATAAAGGGCTAATAAACTGAGTGGATAATAGAAATGATACTGAATAATTGGAAAGAAACCAGAGTTAGAAGCTAGGGTTTTCTCAGCTTCTTCTGCCGCTATAACTGCATCTTCGTAGCGACCATAAAGATACGACAATTGGATTTTGAGAAAGCAATACCAATTAATCCCATGTTCAAAGTTTTTCTTCTGTCTCCACACTTCTATATAAGCAATCTCTTTGTCATTGTGATCATCTAATAAATGAGTTTTTTTAGATATATCCTGTAGGTTCAGTAGAAACTGCCGCTGTAAAGTAAACGCATACAGCATATTGGCATCATTCACCTGTTGCACATAGCTCAGATATTTCTCAGTTTCTGCGTAGACATCTGATAAGCGATCGCCCTTAATTAACATCGCCCAAATCAGAAACGAAACTGCCCAAACGCCAAACACCAAATTTCCAGTCTCTTGGCATATTTGGAATGATTGCTGTGAAAGTGATAAATTCGTTTTTAAATGCTCATTATAGGGATTAATGGTGTGTGCAAAGATATTATTGGTCTTAAATATAAATTGAGTGCTATTAAAGTGACGATCAAGTTTTAGTGCCAACTTACCGAACTCATAGGCAGTTTTATAACTTCCTTGATTTGCCAGATTCATCCCATATAGGCAGTAAGCAAAACCAGAGCTTTCTGCATTGCCATATCTCAATGATAAACTGATCATTAATAGAGGAGCCAAATAACTGAGATGTTGATCTCCTCCCATATAAGCTGCTGCCCAAAGGTCTGCTAAAAGTCCCATGCAGACTTTCTTCTCTGGATCTGTCATCTCAGGAAAATTGAATAAATCTGCTGTGTGAATTGCTGCAAGTTTAGCTTTTAATTCTTGAAGTTCAGTTTCGATGACAGCTTGCTGTTCTTCAAAAGTAACAGGCAAATGCATCCCCATGATGCTCAAACCTTTCAGTCCAGATTCAATACTAGCTTCGATATTTTCACCCTGAGTCATTTTCAGGTACATCTGAATAGCATAAATACCAGCCTTTTCAAATTTATCTTGGCTATGATTTAATGCCAAGTTAAATAATGTCTCTGCTTGGCTAAAGTCACCAGTAAAATATTCACACTCCGCAGATTCTCGATATAATTCAAATGTGAGTTGATAGTTAGTTTGCCAACTTTCTTCTATTAGTAACTCTCTGCCCAATGTGAAATATTTAACGGCTGCTCTATAAGCAGTAGAAGTTTTAGCTTTTTTGCCAGCAATTAGATTTAGTTGAGCTAGTTCATATTTCTGAGATTGTTCATCAATTATGTCAATTCCCTCATTTAGCTGATTAACAATATCAAAAATACTGGCTTCAATTACTTCAGGCAACGTATTCTTTAACAGTAATTGCCCAATTTTTAAATGAGTAGCTTTCTTTTGAGATTCAGGAATTAGGGAATAAGCAGCTTGCTGAACACGATCGTGGAGAAATTTGTAAGAACAGGAACGAGGAAAATTGTTTTGCTTAAATTCTGAATTCTGAATTCTAAATTCTGACTCATCTTGGTAGAATTTGTAAACCTCATTGGTAGGGATAATCAATCCATCTTGTAATGCTTTCCAAAAGTCTGCGGCTGTTTCCACCTGGGATTTTTCATAGACGATCGCTAATGTTGCTAAATCAAATTGGTTTCCCACACAAGCTGCTAATTTCAAGACTTCTTGAGTTTCTATTGGCAGTTTTTGAAGTTGAATTGCCATGAACTCTACGACATCATCGGTAAGAGCGATCGCTCGCACCTGAGCAATATTACATTCCCAATAACCACCATCAGAATTAAATGTAATAAGTTGATCTTGATGTAGCGCTTTGAGAAATTGGGTGCTGAAGAAAGGATTGCCTTTGGTTTTGTTCAATACCAATTCTGTTAACGGTGTAGCTAACGCCAGTGAGCAACTAAATGTATCTGCAACCAAATGATTGACGGATGTTTTATCAAGGGGAGCTAAGATAATCGTATTAACTGTAGCGCCCAACTTCTGAATCTGTTCCAAAGTCAGCATCAGCGGATGTACTGTGTTGACTTCGTTATCTCTATAAGCACCAATTAATAGTAAATAGCCGATTTTAGCTTCGCTCATTAACAAGTGCATTAACTTTAAAGAAGCAGAATCCGCCCATTGCATATCATCAATAAAGATTACCAATGGATGTTCTGGTGCAGTAAAGACTTGAGTGAACTTTAAGAACAGCAGATTGAAGCGATTTTGGGCTGCACTCCCAGAGAGTTCCGGCGCAGGAGGCTGTTTCCCAATCATACTTTCTAGTTCTGGAATTACCTCAATCATTACTTGTCCGTTTTCACCCAAAGCGGAAAGAATTTTGCACTTCCAATACTCGAATTGGGCATCAGTTTCACTCAGTAGTTGCCTGATTAAGTCTCGGAAGGCTTGCACAAAGGCAGAGAAAGGTATGTTGCGTTGGAATTGGTCAAATTTGCCTTTAATGAAATAACCCCGTTGTCGCACAATTGGCTTGTGGACTTCGTTAACCACAGCAGTCTTGCCAATCCCAGAAAAGCCTGCTACCAACATAATTTCAGTGCTTCCCTGACAGACTTCCTCAAAGGCATCCAGTAAGCTTTGAACTTCGGCTTGGCGGCCGTAAAGTTTTTCTGGGATAATAAAGCGATCGCAAATATCCCTTTGTGCAATTGGGAAACTCTCAATTCTACGCGTGTTCTTCAATTGCTCCAAGCATTGTTCTAAATCAAATTTCAGCCCTAATGCACTCTGATAGCGGTCTTCAGCATTTTTCGCCATCAATTTCATCACAATGTCACAAATCACTTGCGGGATTTCTTCTTCCGTCTTGCCTTCTAATTGATCTGGTTGCTTGGCAATATGACAGTGAACCAACTCCATCGGATCATTAGACTGGAAGGGTAGGTGTCCAGCCAGCAATTCATAGAAGGTAATACCAAGGGAGTAGTAATCACTGCGATAGTCAATTCCGCGATTCATCCGCCCGGTTTGTTCGGGGGAAAGGTAGGCGAGGGTACCTTCTAAAACATTAGGACTATGAATTTCCTGGGTTTCTCTTGGTAAAAGAGAGGCAATACTAAAGTCAATCAACTTGACTTGCTTGGTTTCCGGGTTAATCAGGATGTTGGCAGGCTTGATGTCTTTGTGGATAACCCGATGGCGATATAGCCCGTCAAGAATATTGCTCAGAGCGATCGCAATGTCCAAAAACTCTGTCAGAGTATATTGGTTGCTCCCAATTCTTGTGTTTATCCAATCTCTGAGGGAAATACCGCCAAAATCCTCCATGATCAAAGCATAGCTGTTGCGGTAAGGTTCCAGATTATAGGGATGAACAATACCAGGTAGGTCAATATTTTTAGCGATAGTGTACTGATTACGGAACAGCAGCAGTTCGTTGAAGCTGGGATACTCCTGCTGGAGCAATTTGATTACCACCGGAAGTTGATCGGCCTCTCGAATTGCACGGTAAACTAACGTTCTAGAGCCTGCATAAAGTTGCTCGTTAATTCGATAGTTCAAAAGCTTGTCCATCGGCTCAACTACTGTATTCATACTTGATCAACTCTTGTTAAATCAGCTATTTATTAAAAGTAGTCTGCCCAAAAATCAGCTTTTTCTAACTCAGAGGACTTACGCATAAGAGATTCCCCAACCCCCTTTATAAAGCACAGGGCTGTTTCGTCACCAGTGTTTACGGGTAAGCGGATTAAGCGTCGTTTATATAAAACTTCCACTGGCAGGATAATTAACGCCGATAGCAACGGTGTATAAATATAGTTCGCAAAGTAATCCCTAAAGTATCTGAGGGATAGCGAGATTGCCGTTTATCCTAGTAGTTTTAGAAGTTTGGTCTAATACCAATTTTAAAAAAGAATGCGACAAATAGACCATTTGTAGAGACGCGATTCATCGCCTCTTTACCCAAGGATGTGTTGCAATCATCAATTGAAATAGTATAAGTACAAATTTACAAGGCAGGAGGAGGAAGAACGCTATATAAAGCGGTTCTCGTTCGTGAGTACAGCGGTAGGGGCACGGCAGTGCCCATTGGTGTCAACTTAACGTGAAAGCCATCCTAGAAGCAGCTTTTAGATATTGTCTCGTTCCCAGTCAAAGACTGGGAATGCCGTTTTAGAGACTCCGCCTCTCTTGCTGGCGGCAGAGCCGCTTTTGAGTTGTATTTCCAGCCCAGAGGCTGGAAACGAGATTTGAAAAGGCTTTTAGCTGTGCCTCCTGCCTTTTTGTAAAACTATCGTCTCACAGAGATTTTAGCTTAGGCATTCTTGCAGCGACTTTGCAGGAGTATCAGATTGCGAAAAAATGGATAAAGTCGACCTAAAAAGTAAAGTTAATAAGCTGTTACGCATTTAATTTGTACATTTACCCGATGACTGATGACTGATGACTGTTAACCGTCAACAGTCAACAGTTAATGACCATCAAGAGTATTTATATACTTTAGACGAGCATCAGCTTACTTACTTTAACTTGGCTCTAATCGTCTCTATCCGTTGACGATTAACACCCAAATCACTCTGACCTAAGCGTGAAGCTGAACGCACTTGGATAACATTAGCATTCCGGTCTAGATAGAATTCTACATCATCCACAAATCCCAGCAAGGCACTTTTAAATTCTGCATATAAATAATCTTGGCTTTCGGTAATGATTTTGGTTCTCGGTAAAGACTGAATAACATTTTTGAGATTAGTAATCGCTTCTTCTGGAGTAGATGTAAATGTCAGTGGTGCAATTTTGTGGCTTGCATCTGTACTCTGACTAGAAACACAGTTAGGAGAATTAGGGCAGGGTGCTAATTTACCATTGCTAATACCTAAATTATTTGGTCGTTTGCCAGCAAAAACCATAATTATGTCTCCGGGTAAGTGAATAAGTATACTCTCACACATTTGTTCGAATCACTGTAATACTTTGCTGTAATCGCATCTTCTGGCAAATGACAGATTCACTAAAACATCGGTGATGCGTTCGCTCTATGATGCGGTAAGTATCGTCTAGGCGAAGACAGTTTATGACGCAAACAATTTCAATCAACGACTCTGGGCGCTTGCAACTCACACCTCTAGAAATCCCATCCCGTCTGCTGTTGGGGCCAGGCCCATCGAATGCCCATCCCACAGTTCTCGAAGCGATGAATACTTCACCAGTTGGGCATCTTGACCCAGCTTTTCTCGCACTCATGGATGAAATTCAGTCGTTGCTACGCTATGTATGGCAAACAGAAAACCCACTCACCATTGCAGTCAGCGGTACGGGAACAGCCGCAATGGAAGCAACCATCGCCAATGCTGTTGAACCTGGTGATGTGGTTTTGATTGGTGTGGCTGGTTACTTCGGTAATCGCCTCGTGGATATGGCTGGACGTTATGGCGCAGATGTGCGAACCATTACCAAACCTTGGGGACAAGTCTTCAACCTCGATGAACTCCAAACTGCCCTAGAAACTCATCGTCCAACTATTTTAGCTTTAGTTCATGCCGAAACCTCCACTGGCGCACGTCAACCGTTGGAAGGGGTCGCTGATTTATGTCGGGAATTTGGCACTTTGCTGCTGGTAGATACGGTGACGAGTTTGGGTGGCGTTCCCTTGTTTTTAGATGCTTGGGGAGTTGACCTAGCCTATAGTTGTAGCCAAAAAGGGTTGGGTTGCCCGCCTGGTGCTTCACCCTTTACAATGAGTGCGCGTGCAGTTGAAAAATTGCAACAGCGCCCAACAAAGGTTGCAAATTGGTATTTGGATATGTTGCTACTGGGTAAGTATTGGGGCGCTGAACGCACCTATCACCATACAGCGCCCATTAATTTATACTATGCATTGCGGGAAGCACTACGTTTACTTGCAGAAGAGGGGTTAGCAAACTCCTGGCAGCGCCATCAGAAAAACGTAGAATATCTCTGGGAAGGGTTGGAAAACTTAGGACTGAGTATGCACGTTGAGCAAGAGTATAGGCTACCAACGCTTACCACTGTCCGCATTCCAGCAGGGGTAGATGGTAAAGCGATCGCTCGGCAGTTACTCAATGAACATAATATTGAAATTGGCGGTGGTCTTGGCGAACTAGCAGGTCTTGTCTGGCGCGTCGGATTGATGGGCTTTAACAGTCGTAAGGAAAGTGTTGACCAACTTTTAGCAGCACTACGGCAAGTTTTGCCTAAGTAGTTTTCGGGTGAAAGTGGTGCGTTAACGGTAGCTTAACGCACCTGATAAAAAGAGCGTAGGCGTAGCCCGCCGTAGGCATCGCATTAACCGATCACTAATTTTACTTGGGGTAGGCTAGGGTCATATTTGCTGTATCTAAATTAAAGTAAATGTGCCATTCCTCACGCTCATCATTAAAGCGTTACATGACACACAAGATTTTTTTACTAGAATAATGGTTGGTGAAAACACTCGCTTGCTTGCCCGCAATCTCTTATCTCATCTAACTTATTCTCGATTACGCGGACATTAAGTAGTTATGTTTATTTATGCCTATCTATTTATTTCGTGATTGCTGTCTACTTAACTGTCTTAACTGTCCTTGCATTCTCACTATAAATCTGAGAATATGTTTAAGGTTAAGCAAAATTAAATAATATCTATTAAGTAATACTTCAGCAATTTTCCAGGATTGGCATAAAGTAAACCTAAACATAGCCTACTTTTTTACTATCAGGTAAAAACTTTAATTAACAAAAACCTATATGGTTTTTTTAGAAGGGATTTTTACTGTCTTGTCAGTCTGCGTGGAATTGTCGTTTTACTTAATAGTTAGACACGCGTTGATTTTGGTCTATTTCGGCAAAATTTGTACAATATTTTTCTTTTTCAGAAGAAAAAAGTTTGGAGGAATTAGTATGAGATGTTACAAAATATTCTTCAAATATCTCTGTTATCTATCTTTAGGTACAACTTTACATACCTATGTTGACAGAGATAACTTCCCATGTGAATATATGTAGTGTAGGCATAAATTCGATTATGCTTATTAATCAGGCTTAATAAAGATCATCAGATGCAGTGACAAGTTTTTATCGAGTAAGAAGTTTTTGAAAGTTCGGAGTGGAAACTTTGGCACTTAGCAAAAACTTAGCAAACTTTTGTTTCTCGTATAAAAACGTAAATTAACTATTCTTAGTGCAACTACTAATATAAAAGATCATTATCTTGACAGGTAAAATTTTTGCCTAAGTGTGATCTAATTAAAAGTTTATAGTTCCCATCATCAATCTCGGCTCTTGGCTCTCGGCTAATGTTTCAGTTGTGTCTCGATTTCAAACCTAACTGCAAAAACATAATTATGCAAATTTGGATTGTTTAGAAAAATCAGGTAGATAAAGTAATTCTGCCTTCATGATTTATTTACTGTTGGGCCTGAATTCTCAGCTTGCACATGCGCGACAGCGAGTTTGCATCACCAAATAAGGTTGACGCATATTTTGTTTTCGGCTGAAATCGTGTTTAGCTTAAGGTAGAATCTTAGCCTTCGCTTCATTTTTCGTGCGAGTTATAAGTTTGTAAAAGATAACGCCAAGAAAGTGGGCCGCGAAAAAGTGCGGCTACACAATGTTTTGGCATTCTTAAATGATTGCTTCTAATTGTTTTGAGAGGCTACAATTATCCATTTTTGTGCTGTCGCATATGTTGCCAAATCAAAAAAAGTTGATTTGCAAATGTTTACTCATGGAGTGATTGGGAGTATGTCTAACGATCTACTGCAATATCTTCTCACCATGCCTTTATGACCCCCTCTTCTAATTTTGGGAGAGGGGGGAGTGGTGAGAATTGCAACAACTAATTAGCAAGATTTGTATTGTGCATCCAGCCCGTTCAAGTTAGCTAGAAAAATTGTGTTTTGAAAACAAGGATTAACTTATGGCAGTAAGAAACGGAACACCGGAAAACGATACCCTTACCGGCACTAATAATGCTGATACGATTCGCGGCTTTGGTAAAGAAGACCTCTTATCTGGCTTAGGCGGTAATGACACCATCTTCGGTGGAGATGATAAAGACACCGTGTTTGGTGGAGATGGTGCCGACAGAATATTGGGGGAGTTCGGTGAGGACGAGCTATATGGTGATGCTGGCAATGATTTCATCGATGGTGGATTCGATAAGGACACTTTGTTTGGTGGAGCTGGTGCTGACAGACTCTTTGGCGGAGAAGGCGAAGACTCAGTATTTGGTGATGGCGGCAATGACACCATCTACGGCGGTGCGGACGCTGAAGATGGACTTGATGGGAAAGATTTCCTTGATGGTGGCGCAGGTGCAGACTGGATTTATGGTGGCTTTGAAGATACTGCCCAGGGCGGTGCTGGCAATGACACCCTAATTGGTAGCTTCTATGATGACGCACTGTACGGCGACGACACAGAAGGTTCGGTTTCGGGTGGTGCTGACTACATTGATGGTGGTGCGGGTAATGATACCCTTTACGGCGAAGCTGACACCTTGGCTTCGGGCGGTAATGACACCCTCATCGGTGGCGATGGTGATGACACTCTCTATGGCTATGCCGGTGATGACTCCCTCCTGGGTGGAGACGGTATTGACTACCTCGATGGCGGTGACGGCAATGACGTTATCGATGGTGGTGCAGGTATTAGCACCCTCTTGGGTGGTGCTGGTTTAGAAACCATCACAGGTGGTATTGAAGGTGACTTCATCGATGGTGGCGAAGATGCTGACAACCTCAATGGTCTTGGTGGCAATGACACCATCTATGGTGACTTTGGTGTAGATGAATCTCTCGCTGGCAATGATGTGATTAATGGCGGCGCGGGCGATGACTTCATCGATGGTGGCGCTGGCGTTGACCGCATTATCGGTGGTGGTGGCAATGATGTTCTCTATGGTGGCGAAGACTCAGAAACCCAAACCGAACGCGACACGCTGACCGGCGGTGCTGGTACTGATTTCTTCCAATTGAATTATGCAGAATATCAATTCGAGCCACCCCAACCCGGTGAGCCAATCATCCCTGTTCCTGCTGGCGACTGGATCACCGACTTCCAAAATGGTACTGACTACTTACTGCTTGAGACTCTGGAATTTGAGGATCTAGGCTTCCAGCGCATCAATCTCACTGTTGGTGGTGTTGCTACAGCTAGTACTCGGATCTACGTTCTGACTGAAGGCGTTACTATTGCTCAATCCGAAACCTTAGCAGTTCTGCAAGGGGTACTTCCCGGAGCGATCGACGCATCAGATTTCGTTGTAGAGCCTATCTAAGAAATGGGTAACTAGGCGGTGTACTTGGGTACGAACCAAGTAGCACACACCTGATAGTTACCCCAACCATGAAGAGTAGCGGCGTTGTCAGAATTCGCTTTCGCTACTCTTCGTACCAAAGCTAAATAAGCGGGCGTAATTAAAAATCACTGGATTTGGATTGGTATTAATGGGTATCAGGTAATGAGTAATTCAAGCTACTCTATACCTTTTACCCCATACTTCTCCTCACTAGTGACATTTATTCTGCCTGGCCTACTTAACTGTGTCCATCTTAATATCTCCTGTCCGAAAACCTAGAACAGGAAATAAGCTCAAACACATCTAATTTGCATATCTCGATTGCATCAAAATCCTGTGGGGTGGGCATCTTACCCCCGGCTTTCTCATGCAGTATAAATGCTTATTAGCTTAAAGATTTGTAATACTCAGCATTACTGAAAGTGCCGTGCGAATTTTATTTTTGCATCCTAATTTCCCTGCTCAATTTCGTCATGTAGCAGCAGCTTTGGCTAAAGACAAACGTAACCAAGTTTTCTTTGGTACTACTCGTCACGATGGGAAATTGCCCGATGTTAACAAAGTCATCTATAACCCTAAACGAGAAGCTCGACCGGAAACTCACCATTACGTCAAACCCTTGGAAAATGCTGTTCTTCAGGGTCAAGGTGTGTATAGGCTGGCAGAGCAACTTAAAGCACGGGGATTTGTTCCAGATGTAGTTTATGGCCATTCGGGTTGGGGCCCTACCTTATTTATCAAAGATATTTTTCCCAAAGCCAAGTTACTGTGTTACTTTGAGTGGTTTTATCATGCTCATGGTACTGATGCTGACTTTGATCCTAGCGATCGCCTGACTGCGGATGATGAAGCCCGAATTCGGATTAAAAATGCGCCAATTTTGCAGGATCTATATAGTTGCGATCGCGGTCTTTCTCCTACCTATTGGCAACGCCAGCAATTCCCCCTAGAGTATCACAGTAAAATTTCTGTATTGCATGATGGGATTGATACTAACTTTTTTTGTCCCAAACCAGGGGCTAAATTAATTCTCCCACGGATCAATCTGGATCTTTCTCATGCTGAAGAACTTGTTACTTATGTAGCAAGGGGCATGGAGCCTTATCGGGGATTTCCCCAGTTTATCGAGGCAGTTGCCTTACTCCAACAACAACGCCCTCATTGTCATGTGGTGATTGTCGGAGAAAACCGCGTCGCTTATGGTAAGCCTCTGCGTGATGGCAAAACCTATAAAGAGGTGATGCTAGAAAAATATGATCTCGACCTCAACCGAGTTCATTTTACAGGTTGGCTACCTTACGTTGAATATCTGCAAGTTCTCCAAGCTTCTGCGGCACACGTTTATCTTACCCGTCCCTTTGTTTTATCTTGGTCAATGTTGGAGGTCTTATCAGCAGGTTGCTTGCTGATAGGTTCTAAAACTGCTTCTGTAACCGAGGTGATTCAAGATGGCGTTAATGGGCTGTTGGTAGATTTCTTTTCACCGCAGGAAATATGCGATCGCATTGCAGAAGCCCTCAATCATCCAGAGAGAATGGCTGCAATTAGGGCGAAGGCAAGGCAAACAATTCTAGATCGCTATGATTTAGCCCAATTATTACCCCAACACCTGCAATGGATACAGCAGTCAGAAGATAGCAAACTAGTTGCGCCTTGGGAGAAAACAAAACTAGGGTTGCTAGCCCCTGTAGAAAACAAGGGATTTGGTAGGCGACATCAAAAAGCTGAGAATTCATCAGCCACATCTGCGATACTCTTACAAGTTCATAATCAGACATTGACAACTCAAGAAATTATTCCTCTCTTGAGTCGATATCAACTGCTACCAAAGCTTCAGCAAGAACTCTTAATTGACGAAGCGATCGCCTCTTTTAGCTGCACAAGCGAAGAGCAAGCCAAGTGTTACCAAGAGTTTTGCCAACAAAATCAGTTGTCATCCGAAGCTGAACGCCAAGCTTGGTTACAGCAGCAGAATCTGACTGAAACAGAATTTTTAGATTTAACAACTCGCAACCTGAGAATTGAGAAATTCAAAAAAGCTACCTGGGATAACAAGTTAGAGACTTATTTTCGCCAATTAAAACCAAAACTTGACCAGGTTGTTTATTCTCTCATTCGCATCCGCGATAGAGCTGTTGCTCAAGAACTTTACTTCCGCCTGTTAGAAGGTGAACAGTCCTTTGCTGAACTTGCAAGGCAATATTCCCAAGGTGCAGAGGCTCAGACTGGTGGCTTAATGGGGCCCATAGCATTGAGTGCACCCCATCCCAAACTTGCCCGCCTTCTCTCCTTCAGCCAACCCGGTCAGCTATCGCTCCCGACCAATATTGGCGATTGGTGGTTAATTGTGCGCTTAGAAAAATTTATCCCGTCCCAATTTGACGAACCGATGCGACAACGGTTGCTTAACGAACTTTTTGCTGGTTGGTTAAAAGACCAAATGCAAAAAACTTCTCCACCACAATCTGTAGCAATCAAACATTCAGCTTGAACTTCTATTCCTTTAACCTTTAGGTATGTACTATGCCAGCTCTAAACTTTAGCGAACAGCTTTTAGTAGGAAACGATTTTAGCGGTCAAAACCTGAACGGTTCGACCTTTTTCAAAGCCACTCTCACCAACGTTTCATTGTTCAATACACAGTTGAGAGGGACTAACTTTGAAGAAGCGAAGTTATACAATGTTGATGCCCGTAATGCCATTTTTGCCTCCAATAATAACTTTGGCCCAGCTAATCTTTTTAAGGCAACATTAGAAAATGTCAATCTCAGAGGAGCAAACCTAACCGGGGCTAATCTCTCATTCATCAACACCAAATTCATCAACCTGTCAAACGCTAACCTGACCAATGCCAATCTACAGGAGGCTAATCTCAGTGGTGAGCAATCCGAGCGACCAAACCTAAGAGGTGCTAACTTTACTGGTGCTGATCTATATAAAGCGAAGCTCAAAGCTGCTGACTTTACTGGTGCGAATCTGACAAATACCAGCTTAGAAGAAGCTGATTTTGAAGCAACTCTTTTAGTCAACATCGATGCAACTGGTGCTGACTTCCGACTAGCAAACCTGACAGATATTACCCTGCAAAATGCAATTTTTGACCTAGCTAATTTCAGTGATGTTGTTCTGAGTGATGTAGAAGCATTAGATCCGACACAGCCAATTAATGCTAGGTTTCGTGGTGCTAATTTAACCAACTTGGCTCTAGATGATGCTATTTTGACGGGTTCTGATTTTAGTGCTTATGTAGCTGCTAATGGCACTGTTACAGTTACAGACCTGACTGGGGCTAAATTAATTGAGACTGATTTCACTGAAGCAAATTTCAGTAGTGCCAAGCTGTTAAATGCTGACCTATCTAAAACCAACCTCACTAATGCCAATTTTACAGGGGCTAACATGAGTGGGGTGCTGACGACTGATGCGATCGCAATTGGTGCAAATTTCACTGATGCCAATCTCAGTAACGCTAATCTGTCAAAAGGTAACTTTACAGATGCTACCTTTGTGGGTGCAAATCTCACGGGAGCGATCGCAGTTGATGCCATTGGCTTATCTCTTGGTGATGCCAGTAACAACACCCTCAACGGCACTAGCAACGACGATAACCTCTTTGGTTTTGAGGGTAATGACACCCTCACCGGTGCTGGAGAGGATGATTATCTTGATGGCGGCGCGGGTACTGACAGAATGGTTGGTGGTGCGGGTAATGACACCTATGCAGTCAATAGTGCCAGCGATACCGTCGTTGAAAATGCCAATGCAGGTATAGATACTGTCCGTTCTAGTCTTACTAGCTACACATTAGGCAACAACGTCGAAAACTTGGTTTTAGTAGGAACAGCCCAAAACGGGACTGGTAACGCACTTAATAATGTCATCATCGGTAACATCGGCAACAATACCCTCAACGGGTTGGCTGGCAACGATACTCTAATTGGCGATGCTGGTAATGACACACTTGGCGGTGGCGCGGGGGATGACTCCCTGATTGGTGGCACAGGCAACGACACATATATAGTCGATAGCATAGGGGATACCATCACAGAAAAAGTCGATGAAGGCACAGATACAGTCCAGTCCAGCCTGGACTATACTCTAGGCGATAACTTAGAAAACCTAACTTTGCTTGGCACAGCCCAAACAGGTACAGGCAATGCACTTGCCAACACCATCACTGGTAATGAAGCTGACAACACCATCAATGGTCAAGCTGGCAACGATATTCTCTTTGGCAATGGTGGTACTGATACCCTAACTGGAGCAGGTGGCAACGATACTCTTGATGGAGGTGACGGCAATGACAACCTCAACGGTGGAGTCGGTGCTGACTTGCTTACGGGTGGAGCGGGCAATGATATCCTGACTGGCGCTGATGGTAATGATATTTTGGTCGGCGGCCTTGGTAATGACACTCTCACTGGTGGTATAGGTAGCGATACCATTCGCTATGTCTTGGGTGATGGTAGTGACCGAGTTAATGGATTTGTCACAGGAACAGGGGGAGATTTCCTTTCCTTCAATGGTATTGCTGCTATTGATGTACGTGTAGTTACTAATGCTGCTGGCACTAATACCCAGTTTAGAGTTAGTGACGGCATTGCTGGCAACCCTGGATTTGGCACAGCAGAAGACCTTTTAATTACCTTGTTTGGTACTGGCTTTACCCAAGCGGATATCGTCACCAACATTGTTGACTCAGCAAATACGACCTTTTTATTCTCATAACTCCCCAAGGAATACCGTAGAGAACTTGAGTTGATATTTTCACCAATGGTTCTGTCGTAATGGATATCCTTTGTGGTTTGGGAAAAAGGAGAAAGGTTGGAATTCACTCCTTTCTCTTTTCCCGAACCGTATTGGGTTAAGGGCGACTTTACCAATGACACCTTTACAGGAGCAAGTCTCACAGTTGCGATCGCAGTTAATGCCAATTTTACCAAATCTGCCCTTCTGTCTCCCTCAATCAAAGACCATTTTTACCTAAAAACCTAACTTAAAAAGGGTGTAGCCTCATGCGAATTCTTTTTACTATTGCCCACTTTTTTAATCCTGATATTAAGGGTAAGCATGGCTCCTAAAGAAAAGACCCACGACCCCGCTTGCTAGCTTTAAGTCGAAGTCTTGCTGCCTTACATCAGTTATTTGGTAAATCTCAAAGTATGAAGCATCCCAGAAAAATTGACAATTATTTATGAGTGAATATCTCGTCTATTAGGATATGGCCTCCACACACAAACGCCAATAACTTTAAAGTTACTGCAACCTGGAGAGATTCTCGGTGAGATTAGCTCACTGCGAGAAAAAACCAACAAACAGTAGAGGCAATAGTATTAGTATGGACACAATTAATACGAGGGTTGCTGGCTCGATTTTAATGTGGTTCTTCTGTGGATCGCGCATTTGGCTCTCTCTCGAACAATAAGTATAGCGGTTCTCGTTTACGTGAGGTACAACGGCAGTGCCGTGCCCCTACACCTCATGATGTAATGTTGTACCGTATCTGAATGGGAACTATATATTAACTCAGCCTAAAGGATGTTTATTCCTTTTTCTAAGCCCAATCAGGTTGAAAAATATAAATTTTTTCATTATTCCAGTACATTCAATTTACATGTTTTTGCTTCATTACCCTATCTGCTTATTTCTTCCAAGGTAGTTTAGTCCCCATTTCAGTCAATGCGGAAAATATAAGATAGAGGACAAGTAACCCAGCACCCGCAAAAAAAGCCAGTAAATCATTATCCATAAGTGCTATTTACTAAAACTTCGCTAATCATAGCGGAATCACCTAATCTATAAGCATTTTTCTACAGCCCTACAATCTCTGGTCTTCTGGGTGCAAACTGTACCAACTATACCAGTGACGAACTGCTAGCCAAACGGCTGAAAGCAAACCCGCTAGGCTGAGAGTTAGCCCACTGACGGGTACTAATAATCCAAAGATGGGTAGGACTGCTCCAGCAATAGTGCAGATAATAGCAGCAAGGGAAGCCCTGCGACTAGCTCCCAATCCCCATGTTAAAATTAGTAAAATGATGGAAATTAAAGTCCAAGCCAACTGAACATTGATGACACGAGCTAGATAGGTCAAAGTCAACGGGAGCATCCAGTTTTGGAAGATTTACCATTTCTGAGAAAATGTAGAAGGAAATAACCCTGTGCGATCGCTGACTATGAGCCAAGAGAAACAAGAACGGATCAAAGCCTGCTTACAAGAACTGGCAACATTACTGTACTCGGAAGCTGATAAGAGTCAGTTAATAGACCTCGAAGGTATAGAAAAAACAGTTCGTAGCCAAATATTGGAA